>NZ_JBZAYA010000021.1:0-62904 GCF_058244265.1 Arthrobacter sp. SE2
GGAGAGCCAACTCCTCGCGGCCCACCCGCCCCACCGCCGCCACGCCGACGCCCCTGACGCCCCTCCCGGGAGCGTGGTCGCCGCTCCGGCCGGGCCCCCCCCCCCCCCCCCCCCGCCCGCCGCCAACCCCTCCACACACCCCGTTACCGACCACAAACCCCCCCCCCCCCCCCGGGGGGGCCCCCCCCCCCCCCCCCCCCCCACCACTGTATTTAAGGCAGGAGTCCCTTACCAGGCAAGCGATTGGGCCCTGCGTCGGATTTCAGTTTTGCGCCCTTCTCGGAGCGCGTCGACAGGGCGGCCACGCAGCGACTCATCCGGAGTGAAAAGCCACGCGATGAGCTCCTCATCCGTGTACCCGGCATCGCCAAGCACTGCGATGGTGCCCTTCAGGCTATCCACCACATGACCATCCTGGATAAAGAGGGCAGGAATCGAACGGATATTGCGTTCGCCCACTCTCACAGCCACCACTGCACGCTCATCCAGAAGACCGTGGACCTTGGTGATTGAAACGTTCAGCAGCTCTGCCACATCGGGCAGCGGCAGCCATTCGGAAACGAGGCTTTCTACATTACTCACGGATCAAGATTGCCACGCCCGCGCGCTTTGCGCCTAGCCGGACGGACGGCACGGGCGGAATTTGCGTCCCCGAATTGCCCAAGAATCGAATGCGCCGGGATTTCTTGTGCGGAATCGAAAAATGTGAGAGATTCACATTGATCACATTTGCATCACTACTAACTTTAGTAACACTGGCAACAGCGGCATTCCCAACATCCGCTGCTGAGATGAGGATTGCTCCCATGACGACGCCCCGCTCGCCCAAGAAGACAACGAGCATGCCCATAATTGCGGCCACCACAGCGGCGCTGCCCGCCGTCATGCTCTCTTCGTTGGCGCTCGCCCAACCGGCAACAGCGCTTCCAGCGGTACAAAGCCAGAAGATCCCCGCATCGCTGACCGCGGCCATGCAGGCCCAGGCCGCGGCCGTATCCGCAAACGTCATTCCCGCCTCCGCGGTTGCCGCGAGCCTCCCGACTGCCATGCAGCCCATGGCACCGACGGCTCCGGCCACGTACACGATCGTCCGGGGCGATACCATCAGCGGCATCGCGGCCCGCTACGGGCTGAACACCAACACCGTCCTGCAGCTCAACGGGCTCTCTGGCAACACCATCATCTACCCGGGACAGCAGATCAAGTTGTCCGGTTCCGCGGCTGCTCCAAGCGCCCCGGCACCCGCGCCCAGCCCGGCACCCAGCCCGGCGTCGTCGTCGGCTGCCAGCTACACAGTCGTGTCCGGGGATACCCTGAGCGGCATCGCCGCCCGCCACGGAGTGGCGCTCTCGGACGTCTTCAGCTGGAACGGCCTCAACGGCCGGTCCATCATCTACCCGGGACAGAAGATCAAGGTTGGCCCGGGCACGAACGCACCAGCTCCGGCTGCCCCGGCTCCAGCGGCATTGGCCCCTGCTTCCGCTCCGGCTGCCCCGGCAGCGCCGGCACTTGTCAACACCGGCTCGTACACCATCAAGTCGGGTGACACTCTGGGCGGCATTGCGTCCCGCCTTGGCGTGTCCTTGTCATCGCTGCTCTCGGCCAACAAGCTGTCCATGAGCACCATCATTTATCCGGGGCAGAAGCTCGCCATCCCGGGTGCTCCTGCAGCCTCGGCTCCGGCCCCGGCTCCGGTCAGCACCCCCTTGGTTCCCAGCACGTTCCTGGGCTACACCTACCCGGAGGCGGTGGTCAGTTCAGCCAACGCGAACAAGGCCCTGCTCAATGCGTCCCCGGTACCCAGCACCGCCCAGATGAAGGGGATCGTAGCCGATACCGCGCGCCGGATGGGGGTGGACCCGTCTTTGGCCATGGCGTTTGCCTACCAGGAATCCGGCTTCAACCAGCGTGCCGTCTCTCCCGCCAACGCCATCGGCACGATGCAGGTGATTCCCTCCTCCGGAGAATGGGCTTCCCAACTGGTGGGACGCAAGCTCAACATCCTGGACCCGTATGACAACGTGACCGCCGGCGTCGCCATCATCCGGGCCCTCGTCAACACCAGCAAGGATCTGAACACGGCCATCGCAGGCTACTACCAGGGCCAGTACTCGGTGAGCAAGCACGGGATGTACGACGACACCAAGGCCTACGTCGCCTCGATCCTGTCCCTCAAGAAGAACTTCAGCTAAATCAGGCCGCTGAACACGGGCCCGGATCGCACGGCGATTCGGGCCCGTGTTTTGCTCAACTAGGATCGTAGGGTGCAGGAACAAGTTTCGGACCAACTCCTCGGATCCCTCGTGGACGGGCGCTACCTGGTGCGATCGCGCCTCGCGAACGGCGGAATGTCAACCGTCTATCTCGCCACCGACGAGCGGCTCGACCGCGACGTGGCGCTCAAAGTGCTGCATCCCCACCTGGCCAATGACCAGAATTTCCTCGACCGCTTGCAGCGCGAGGCCCGGGCCGCGGCGAGCCTTTCCCACCCGCACGTCGTAGGTGTCCTCGACCAGGGACAGGACGGCCACATTGCGTACATCGTCATGGAGTACATCAAGGGCCACACCCTGCGCGACGTCCTCAACGAGAAGGCAGCCCTCCCGCCCCGGCTGGCCTTTGCCCTGATCGACCCCGTCATCGAAGGGCTCGCGGCCGCCCACGCGGCAGGACTCATCCACCGCGACGTGAAACCGGAAAACGTCCTCATCGCCGACGACGGTCGCATCAAGGTGGGCGACTTCGGCCTGGCCCGGGCGGTCACAGCGACAACCAGCACCGGCGCCCTCATCGGCACAGTCGCATATCTGGCTCCCGAACTGGTCCTCGGCAAAGCCGCGGACGCCCGGAGCGACATCTACTCCACCGGCATCATGCTCTACGAAATGCTTACCGGCGAGCAACCGTATGCGGGCGACGTTCCCATCCAGGTTGCCTACCAGCACGTCAACGCGGCCGTCGCTGCGCCGTCGCTCGCGGTGCCCGGCCTTGCCGCCGATGTGGACGAACTGGTCCAGTGGTGCAACGCAAAGGAACCCGAAGAGCGTCCGGTGGACGGCTCCGCGCTCTTGTCGGAACTGCGGCACATCCGCACCACCTTGAGCGACGCGCAACTGGATATCAACCCGCCGGCCGCCAAGGCGGCGACGCCCGAAGTGCAACAAGAAGCGGCCGGGGCAACCGCGGTAGTCGCCCCTTTCCACGCCGAACGTACGGAGCCCCTGGAACGGATAGGCCGCCCGACGGAGATCATCTCAAGCCAGCGCAATCCAACCACAGTGCTTCCGCCGTCGGGATTCTCCCCCGGTGCCGCGGCTTTCGACGTCCAGGTGCCACAGGACCGCGAACCCCTGGATCCGGCCGATGCCCCGCCGAGCAAACGCGACATCAAGCGGATGGAGCGCCAGGAAGAAAAGGACCGAGCCCGGGCCGCGGCCACGCCGTCGCGCTCTTTGCGGGAAGGCAACCCGCGCCGCCGGGCCGTGATCTGGACGATCGTCGTGATTGTCCTGGCGATCCTTGCCACTGCGGCCGGCTGGTTCTTCGGCATGGGGCCCGGTTCGCCCGGAACCATACCGGACACCAAGAACAAGACGGTCGCCGAGGCACAGCAGCTGCTGAGAACCGCCGGCTTCCAATCCGAGCCAAAAGACGTGTTCGACGACGACGTCACGGCGGGTTTGGCTGTTGGAACGGAACCCGCTTCCGGCCAAGTAGTCCGGAAGTTCCAAGGGGTGTCGCTCTTCGTCTCGAAGGGTCCGCAATTGTTTCCGCTTGCCGCGATGACCGGCCTGACACTCGACCAGGCAAAGAATGCCCTTGGTGTAGCGGGGATGGCGCTCGGCAAAGTCACCGAGCAATATGACGACAAAGTGCCTTCAGGGACGGTCATCTCCCAGTCTCCGGCCCAGGACACCGAGGTCCGCCACGGCACCCCGGTGGCGCTGGTGGTCTCCAAGGGACCGCAGCCCCTCCCCGTACCGGACGTCCGCGGCATGAGCCAGCAAGCCGCCGTCAAAGCGATCAGCGACGCCGGATTGACCGCAAAAATATCGCCGGAACCCGTCAACGACAAAAAGGTCCCTGCGGGAGCCGTAGTCAGCCAGATCCCTGCAAACGGCACCTTGATCCGCGGCGACGCCGTCACGTTGACGCTCTCGAAGGGTCCGAAAATGGTGCATGTCCCCAACTTCATCGGCAAACAGGCGGACGCCGCCCGCAAGGCCCTGGAGTCGCTCGGATTCGAGGTCAAGATCAACAACATCCTGGGTGGCTTCTTCGGCACCGTCCGCGACCAGAACCCCGTGGACAGCGATGCCCCGGAGGGCTCCGTGGTCACCCTGACCGTTGTGTAGGACGCACCCATACAGGAAAGGCGATCCGGAATGTTCCGGATCGCCTTTCCTGTATTCGGGCCTGCTGCTGGACGTCCGCTTCGTGGGGACTACCGCTTGGTGAGGGCTCCAGCCACGAGGAACGCCATCTCGAGGGACTGCATGTGGTTCAGGCGGGGATCGCACACAGACTCGTAGCGGTCCAGGAAGGCATCCTGGTCAATGGGATCGGCGCCGCCAAGGCATTCCGCGACGTCGTCGCCGGTCATTTCCATGTGCAGGCCACCGGGTACCGTCCCGAGGGCGTGGTGGACTTCGAAGAACCCGCGGACTTCGTCCACGACGTCATCGAAGTTGCGGGTCTTGTACCCGTTGGGCGAGGTGACCGTGTTCCCGTGCATGGGGTCCGTGACCCAGAGAACCTGGGCGCCCGACGCAGTGACCTTCTCGACGACGGCGGGCAGCTTCTCGCGGATGTTCTTGGACCCCATACGGGTGATGAAGGTAAGGCGGCCGGGCTCGCGGTTCGGGTCGAGCTTGTCAATGAGCCGCAATGCGTCGTCTCCGGAAGTCCCGGGACCGAGCTTGACGCCGATCGGATTGCGCACCCGGGACAGGAAGTCCACATGCGCATGGTCGAGCTCACGGGTGCGCTCACCGATCCAGAGGAAGTGCCCGGAAGTGTCGTAAGGAAGTCCCGTGCGGGAGTCGATGCGCGTCAGGGCCCGCTCGTAGTCGAGCAGGAGTGCCTCGTGGCTCGCGAAGAACTCCACGCGCTTGAGGGCTTCGAAATCGGCACCGCAGGACGCCATGAACTTGATGGCACGGTCGATGTCCCTCGCCAAGGACTCGTAGCGGGCATGGGCGGGGTTTTCGGTGAAGCCCTTGTTCCAGAGGTGCACCAGGCGGAGATCGGCGAAGCCGCCCTGCGTGAAGGCGCGAATAAGGTTCAGCGTGGAAGCCGAGGTGTGGTACGCCTTCAGCATGCGGCTGGCGTCGTGGGCCCGGGACTCCGGGGTGAAATCGTAGCCGTTGACAATGTCGCCGCGGTACGCGGGCAAGGTCACGCCGTCGCGGGTTTCCTCGTTCGAGGACCGGGGCTTGGCGAACTGGCCGGCCATGCGGCCCATTTTGATGACGGGCATGGCCGCACCATAGGTAAGGACAACGGCCATCTGCAGGATGGTGCGGACCCGGGCGCTGATCTTGTCAGCTGTCGCGTCCTCGAAGGTCTCGGCGCAGTCGCCGCCCTGAAGCAGGAATGCCTTGCCCTGGGCTGCAGCGGCCAGACGCTCGCGCAATATGTCAACCTCGCCCGCGAAGACCAGCGGCGGAAGCACGGACAGTTCTTTGACGGAGGCATCGAAGACGCCCCTATCGGTCCAGGTGGGTTGCTGCGAGATGGGCAGTTGGCGCCAATCGTCCAAGCCGGGATAGTTTGCCGCGCCGCTTTGGGCGGTGCTGGTCAGGGGGCTGCCCAGGGAACTGGTCACGGGGCCGGTCATGGACGGTGCGGGGTTCGCGGATAGCTCAGTCACTCTCCAAGACTAGTTGCCTTGCCCGCTGTTCGGGGCATGGCTTCCGTAACCCTTATTGGCAGGCCGTCACACTTTCCCGGCCACTGCGCCGTCGCCGTCCGGGCCTGAACTGTTGCCGGGCGGGCGCCTGCCCTCGTGGCCGTCGTCGGCTGTATTCGCTTCGCTTCCGCTCACCGGCTCCGGAGGCTGCCCGGCCAGCCGCTGCTTGACGACGGCGGCGTATTCGTCCACGTATTCCTGCCCCGAGAGCCGCATGAGTTCGTACATGATTTCGTCGGTCACGGCGCGTTGCACGGCATGGTCTTCTTCTTGGCCGTAGTACCGGCTGAAGTCCAAAGGTTGCCCGAAAATGATCCCGATCCTGCGGATGTTGGGCAAACGCTTCCCGATGGGCTGGACTTTCTCGGTGCCGATCATCGCAACGGGAACAACGGGGACCCGGGTTTGGAGCGCAAGTTTGGCGACCCCCACTTTGCCCCTGTAGAGCCTGGCGTCGGGGCTGCGGGTGCCTTCAGGGTAAATGCCCAGCAGGCCGCCGGCGGCCAGGACGTCCCTGCCGGCCTGCAGGGACAACTCGGACGCAGCCCCGCCCGAACGGTCCATCGGCAACTGGTTGGTGAGCCGGAAGAACATGGCCGTAAGCCTGCCTTTGAGCCCGGTACCCGTGAAGTACTCGGACTTGGCAAGGAAACTGACGCGCCGGGGCACCATCACCGGCATGAAGATCGAGTCGGAAAAGGACAAATGGTTGGAAGCGAGAATCGCGGCGCCATCCTGGGGAACATTGTCGAGGCCCTTGACCCACGGGCGGAACAGCAATTTGAGAAGCGGACCCAAAAAGATCCGTTTCATGACCCAATAGAACACTTTGGTTCCTCTCCGGGGCGGCGTCTGCAAGGCATCCGGACGGTCCCGGCCCGCACTCAGAAGCCACCATACTCCAGTGAGAATTGTCCCGAACAGTGACACGATGGACTCATCACGGAAAGCAGTGCCGCCAACAGAGTAGCCTCGGAGTCATCATGAACACTCTCCCCGATCCCTCGCCGTACACCAGCGACTTCACCGGTAGTGGACCCAGCATCGGCGTCGTGATGAGCCACGGCTTCACGGGCAGTCCGCACAGCATGCGCCCCTGGGCCGAGTACTTGGCGGCCGAAGGCTACGCTGTCCGCCTCCCTCTGCTTCCAGGCCATGGGACCACGTGGCAGGACATGGCCACGCGGCACTGGCAGGAGTGGCACCATGCAGTGGATGCGGCGTATCTGGAGCTCCAGGCCGAGTGCGACTTCGTCTTCGCCGCCGGCTTGTCGATGGGAGGGACGTTGGCTCTGCGTATCGCGGCCACCCGGCCCGTGGCCGGTACCGTCGTCGTCAATCCGGGACTGGTGATCGACGATCCCCGCGCCGCCGTGGTCGGCATCCTCAAGCACGTCATGAAATCCACCCCGGCCATCGCCAACGACATCCTCAAACCCGGCATGGACGAGGGAGCGTACCCCAGGACACCGGTTGCCGCCGCCCATGAGTTGAAAAAGATGTACAAGGACACCGTCACCCTGCTCCCCCGGATTTCCGCACCGGTGCGCGTTTTCCGCTCCTCCGTGGACCACGTGGTTTCGGATCGAAGCATCACGCGGTTGAAGGAACAGGTCACGGCTTCGATGGAGTTCAGCACCTTGGAGAACAGCTACCACGTGGCCACGCTGGACAACGATGCCCTGGAGATTTTCCGGGGCTCGGCCGAGTTCATCAGGAAAACAATGGCAGGACTGACAAGCAGTTCCGCCCCCGCCAGCCAGTCCGGCACCGAGCTCCGGGATTCACCCCATGAATAGGCCAGGGCCTGACTCCCCCGACCAGAGCGCCAACAAAGACGACGACGCTGTCTGGCTCGATTTGGTGGCCCGGCTTGAGTCGATGCCTTCATCGGCCCTCGACGAGGCGCCGACGCCGGCGGAGGCCGGCAACGATTCCGGAACAGGGCCGGGTCCAGGTCCGGACGACGTTCCGGGGCGCTCATCGTCACGTTCCTTCCAAGACTTCGACCCTCTTGGACTGTCTAAACGGGGCGCCGCAGAAGAACCCACGGGCAGCGGGGAGCCCGGTCCACGCGACTACGACGTCGAGGATGAGAACGGCTTCGTCCCGGAGGACCCGCCGAGCCTGGCCGGTACCGAACCCCTGACCATGCTCGCCTGGATCGGAGCCGTGGGCGGCCCGCTTGCCCTGCTGTTCACCGCCATGTTCTGGCGCTCGGCGCCGCTCCTGGCAGTGATGGGCATCCTGGCGACCTTTCTGGCCTCAGTGGTGTACCTCATCATGAAGCTGCCCCAGGAAAAAGACGAGAACGACGACGGCGCCCGCGTCTAAGCGGACTGCCGCACTGCGCATCCCTCGCGGCTGAGCCCGTACTACCCGCGCGCCCTGCCGCTGACCCGGGACAGGTCGGCAGCGCCGATCATCCCCGCCCGCGGTCCCAGCGCGGCGAGCTTGATGGCGGCCGCGGGACGGAAACCACGGCCGGTGAGGTTCCGGGTGAATGCTGTCCGCGCAGGGCCCACGAGAAGCTCACCGGCATCGCACAGCCCACCGCCGATGACGAATGTCCCTGGGTCGAGCGCAGCAGCCAGGTTCGCCAGACCAAGCCCGAGCCAGTGCCCCACTTCTTCCAAGAGCTCCCTCGAAGCGGAATCTCCGGCTTTGGCCCGCTCCGTCACGGTAACGCCCGTGATGTTCTCAGCAGAGCCTCCGGCAGCCTTGAGCAATTCGTAGGCAACAGGTGAATTCCGGAGGGCCAGCTCCCGGGCTTCCCTGCCGAGCGCGTTACCGGAGGCATATTGCTCCCAGCAGCCGCGGTTGCCGCATTCGCAGCGGTGCCCGCCGGGCACGACGATCTGGTGGCCGAACTCCCCCGCTACGCCGAACCGCCCACGCTCCACTCGTCCGTCCATGACCATGGCACCACCGATGCCGGTGCCGAGCGTAATGCAGACGAGGCGGCTCTCACCAAGACCGGCGCCGAAGCGCCATTCAGCCCAGGCAGCAGCATCGGCGTCGTTGGTGACGAGTACCGGGCGCCTCAGCAGGCTCTGGAGGTTTTCGCGCAGCGGCTCATTACGCCAGGCGAGATGCGGGCTGAAAAGCACCGTGCCGCCGTCGAGATCCATCCAACCGGCGGCGCCGATCCCTACAGAGGCGATCCGGTGGCTTCTGCCCAACTCCTGGACAAGCTCGACGATCACTTGCTCCACGGCCCGGGCGTCATTGCCCGGAGTGGAGCGCCGCGCCTCCTCGACCACACGGCCCGAAGGATCCACGACTCCCGCTGCCACCTTCGTGCCGCCGATGTCGATCCCGATCGCGAGCCCCCTGCGGCCGAGATGGGAACGGCGCGCGGCCCACGGCACGGACTCCCAGCGCAGGCCTCCGTGCGTGGAGCCGGGGCGCCGGCCGGTTGAGGCCGAACCGGACCAGGAAATCTTCCGAACGCTTGCCGGGTTCTGGTCGTTGGATGAATTCAGAGGCATGTCGCCATCCTATTCCGAGCGCCGCATATGTACTGACATGTTGCACCTTTAGACGGAGAGCCCGCACGCCTGCGTTGGCGGAATCCCAGGCTTCACGTAAAGTTACTCATCAGTAACTTGAGTAAGTTGAATTGCGACACACCCATTACTTGGCCGTATAGAGTTAGAGCAGCCCCGCAATGGTCTGTTGATATCGAAGGAGCTATCGTGCGTGAATTCAGTGTTCCGCCCCTGGTGAATGTTGCCCCCGAAACCAACATCACGGACCTTGTGGTTCGCCAGGCCGCCAAGCCATCCAACCCGGCACTGTTTGCGAAGCTCGACAGCGCCGGTCAATGGCAGGACATCCGGGCAAAGGACTTCCTCCAGGACGTGTCGGCCCTGGCCAAAGGCCTGATCGCCAATGGCGTCGGTGTGGGCGACCGCGTGGGCATCATGTCCAGGACCCGCTACGAATGGTCCCTCGTGGACTTCGCCGTCTGGTTTGCAGGCGGCATTTCCGTGCCGATCTATGAAACGTCATCGCCGTCACAAGTGGCCTGGAACCTCGGCGACTCCGGCGCAGTCGCGGCATTCGCCGAGTCGGCACACCACGAAGACGTCATCCGCCAGGCCGTCACCGCCGAAGGCCTCGGCTCAGTGGCCCATGTCTGGCAGCTTGAAGGCGGCGGCCTTGACGCGCTTCGCAGCGCGGGAAGCGGTGTCAGCGACCAGGAACTCGAGGCGCGCCGCAGCAGCGCGGAACTCGCCGACGTCGCCACGATCATCTACACCTCCGGCACCACGGGGCGTCCCAAGGGTTGCGAACTCACGCACGGAAACTTCGTGGAGCTCTCGGAGAACGCTTTGGCTTCCCTTGGCGACGTCGTCAACGAGACCGCCAAGACCATCATGTTCCTCCCTCTGGCCCACGTCTTCGCCCGTTTCATCTCGGTCCTGGCCGTCGCAGCCGGCGCCCAAGTGGCACACACGCCGGATATCAAGAACCTTTTGGCAGACCTGCAAAGCTTTCAGCCGTCCTTCATCCTGGCTGTTCCACGTGTCTTCGAGAAGGTCTTCAACTCGGCGCTCACCAAGGCGGAGGACGGTGGCAAAGGTGCAATCTTCCACAAGGCGGTGGACACGGCGATCGCCTACTCCAAGGCGCAGCAGGAGGGATCCCTTGGCTTGGTGCTGAGGCTCAAGCACGCCGTATTCGACCGTTTGGTGTACGGGAAGCTTCGCGCCGCCATGGGCGGCCACGTCAGCCACGCAGTCTCCGGTGGCGGTCCCCTCGGCGAACGGCTCGGTCATTTCTTCCACGGTATCGGCCTGCAGATCCTCGAAGGTTACGGCCTGACAGAGACCACGGCACCCATTTCAGTCAACACCCCGTCCCTGATCAAGATCGGCACGGTGGGGGCCCCGCTTCCCGGAAATGCGGTCAGGATCGCCGACGACGGCGAAATCCTCGCCAAGGGCGTCTGCGTCATGAGGGGCTACTTCAAGCGGGATGACCTCGCCGCGGAAACGTTCGTGGACGGGTGGTTCCGCACAGGTGACATCGGCGAACTGGACGAACAGGGTTTCCTGAAGATCACCGGCCGCAAGAAGGAAATCATCGTCACGGCGAGCGGCAAGAACGTCGTGCCTGCCCTGCTGGAGGACCAAATCCGTGCGGACGCCCTGGTGTCCCAGGTCCTCGTGATCGGCGACAACCGGCCCTTCATCGGCGCGCTGGTCACCCTCGACGAGGAAGCCCTGCCCGGCTGGCTCGAGCGCCACGGCCTTCCCGCGTCCACGACGACGACGGCTGCCGCGGACAACGCCCTCGTCCGGGCTGCCGTCCAGGAACTGATCAGCCACGCCAACCAGTCCGTCTCCCACGCGGAGGCGATCAAGTCGTTCCGGATTGTGCCGTCCGACTTCACCGAGGCCTCCGGTCACCTCACGCCGTCGTTGAAGGTCAAGCGCGCCCAGGTCATGAAGGACTTCGACGCCGTGATCGAGGAAATGTATTCGGCGCCCAAAGCGTCCTGACGCACCGCACCCCGTTGCTTTAGGAAACCGATGAAGGAAGGTCCCGGGCTAACAGCCCGGGACCTTTCTTCTTGCGTGCTCCGCGGAGGAGCGGGCCGCTATTCGACCACGATCAACAGATCGCCGCCCTGGACTTGCTCCACGTTGTTGATGGCGAGGCGCGAGACCGTGCCGGCCACCGGCGTCGTGATGGATGCTTCCATCTTCATCGCCTCGATGGTGGCGACGGTGTCGCCGGCCTTGACGGCGTCGCCTGCTTTGACGGTCAGGGTCACGGCGCCGGCGAACGGCGCGGCCACCTGGCCGGGCTGGGACGCATCCGCCTTCTCCGCGGCCTTCACGTTGCTGACAACCGACTTGTCACGAACCACCACGGGGCGGGACTGGCCGTTGAGCTTGCACATGACCGTGCGCATGCCCTTTTCGTCGGGCTCCGAAACTGCCTCCAGGGAAGCGATCAGGCGCACGCCCTTCTCGAGCTCCATGACGTGTTCGGCACCGAGCTGGAGACCGTACAGGTAGTCACGGGTATCGAGCACCGACAGGTTGCCGTAGGTGTCCACGCTCTTGAGGTAGTCCTTGGTGGGGCCCTCGAACAGAAGCCGGTTCAGGGTCCTCTGACGGGACTTGGAATCGCCCTTGAGCGCAGCACTGTCTTCGGCGCTCAGTTCGACGTCGCGGACCTTGATGCTGCGGCCTTGGAGCGCCTTGGTGCGGAACGGCTCCGGCCATCCTCCGGGGGGATCTCCCAATTCACCCGACAGGAAGCCGATGACGGAGTCCGGGATGTCGTAGTTCTGCGGGTTCTCGTTGAAGTCCGCGGGATCTGCATGGATTCCCACGAGGTGCAGCGCGAGATCGCCCACCACCTTGGACGACGGCGTCACCTTGACCAAGCGGCCCAGGATACGGTCCGCGGCGGTGTACATGTCCTCAATGGCCTCGAAACGCTCGCCAAGGCCCAGCGCGATGGCCTGCTGGCGCAGGTTGGACAGCTGGCCGCCCGGAATTTCGTGCTGGTAGACCCGGCCTGTGGGACCGGGAAGCCCGGACTCGAACGGCGCGTAGACCCGGCGGACCGCTTCCCAGTAGGGCTCCAGGGAGCTGACGCTGGCCAGGCTGAGCCCGGTGTCGCGCGGGGTATGTGCCAAGGCGGCCACAAGGGCCGACGCCGACGGCTGGCTTGTCGTACCGGCCAGGGACGCTGATGCGACGTCGACAGCGTCCACGCCCGCGTCCACGGCCGCCAGCAGGGTGGCCAGCTGGCCGCCTGCGGTGTCGTGCGTGTGCAGGTGGACCGGAAGGTCGAAGCGTTCACGCAAGGCGCTGACAAGCTTGGCTGCGGCCGCGGGGCGGAGCAGGCCGGCCATGTCCTTGATGGCGAGGATGTGCGCACCGGCGTCGACGATCTTCTGGGCGAGGTCCAGGTAGTAGTCGAGGGTGTACAGGTTCTCGTTAGGGTCGAGGAGATCGCCGGTGTAGCAGAGTGCAACCTCCGCTACCGCGGTGCCGGTGGCCCGCACTGCGCGGATGGCCGGAGCCATCTGGTTGACGTCGTTGAGGGCGTCGAAGATGCGGAAGATGTCGATGCCCGTTGCCGCGGCCTCGTTGACGAATGCCTCGGTGACTTCCTCCGGGTAGGGAGTGTAGCCGACTGTGTTACGGCCACGGAGCAGCATCTGCAGGCAGACATTGGGAAGGGCCTTGCGCAGGGCGGCCAACCGGTCCCAAGGATCCTCGCCGAGGAAGCGCAGGGCGACGTCGTAGGTGGCACCGCCCCAGGCTTCGACCGACAGCAGTTCGGGCAGCAGGGCAGAAACCGCGGGACCGGCCGCGACCAGGTCGCGGGTACGGACACGGGTTGCGAGGAGCGACTGGTGGGCGTCGCGGAACGTGGTGTCCGTGACGGCCACGGCCTGCTGCTCGCGCAGGGCCTTCGCAAAGCCTTCGGGACCCAACTCGTGCAGCTTCTGGCGCGAGCCGGCCGGTGCAACGATCCCGGCAATCGACGGGAGCTTGGCTGCGGGGTCCGAGTGGACCTTGAGTTCGCCGTTGGGCTTGTTGACCGTCACATCGGCCAACCAGGTCAGCAGTTTGGTCCCGCGGTCCGCGGAGACGTGGGACTTCAGCAGTTCGGGGCGCTTGTCGATGAAATCGGTCGCCACGTTGCCCGCAATGAAGTCCGGGTCGGCCAGGACGGCCTGGAGGAAGGGGATGTTGGTGGACACGCCACGGATCCGGAACTCGGCCAGGCCGCGCCGGGCACGGGCCACCGCGGCAGGGTAATCGCGTCCACGGCAGGTCAGTTTGACCAGCATGGAGTCGAAGTGGGGGCTGATCTCGGCACCCGAGTAGACCGTGCCGCCGTCGAGGCGGACACCCGCGCCACCCGCGGAACGGTAGCCGGTGATCTTTCCGACGTCGGGCCGGAAGCCGTTGGCGGGATCTTCCGTGGTGATGCGGCACTGCAGTGCGGCGCCCTTGATGGATACCGACTCCTGGCTCAAGCCGAGGTCTGCGAGGGTCTCGCCCGAGGCGATGCGCATCTGCGCCTGGACGAGGTCCACGTCAGTGATTTCCTCGGTGACCGTGTGCTCGACCTGGATGCGCGGGTTCATCTCGATGAAGACGTGCTGGCCGGCCCGTTCGCCCTCGGTGTCCACCAGGAACTCGACCGTTCCGGCGTTGACGTAGTTCAGGGCCTTCGCGAAAGCGACGGCATCCCGGTAAAGGGCCTGGCGGATGGACTCGTCCAGGTTGGGGGCCGGAGCGATTTCCACGACTTTCTGGTGGCGGCGCTGCAGGGAGCAGTCGCGCTCGAAGAGGTGCATGACATTGCCCTCGCCATCGGCCAGGATCTGGACCTCGATGTGGCGGGGACGCAACACTGCCTGCTCCAGGAACATGGTGGGATCGCCGAACGCGGCGTCCGCCTCGCGCATGGCCGCCTGGAGGGCTTCTGGAAGGTCCTCGCGGGTCTCCACCCGGCGCATGCCGCGGCCACCGCCGCCAGCGACGGCCTTGGCGAAGATCGGGAATCCGACCTCGTCCGCTGCGGCGATGAGTTCGTCGATGTCGCGGGACGGCGCGCTCGACTTCAGGACGGGTACACCTGCCTTGCGGGCGGCTTCGAGTGCGGCGACCTTGTTGCCGGCGAGCTCCAGCACCTCCGCCGGCGGGCCGATAAACGTGATGCCCGCCTCTTGGGCCGCCCGGGCGAGGTCCGGGTTTTCGGACAGGAATCCGTAGCCCGGGTAGATTGCGTCCGCACCCGATTCTTTCGCGACGCGGACGATTTCGTCTACGTCCAGGTAAGCGCGGACCGGATGGCCTTCCTGGCCGATCAGGTAGGCCTCATCGGCCTTCTGCCGGTGGATCGAGTTGCGATCCTCATACGGGAAGACCGCTACGGTCTTGGCGCCCAGTTCATAGCTAGCGCGGAAGGCCCTGATCGCGATTTCGCCGCGATTAGCCACCAGAATCTTGGAAAACATGCTTCTCCTGCATCATTGCGGGTGTAACGGTCGGTGGTCACAGTGTGTAAGACCTCCATACCCAAACACAAATCTTTGTGGTGACAGTCACACGGGGATTCGTCACGAGCAGTGTACCTTCGCGCACGATGCAGTTTCACGTGCTAAAAGCCGATCGAGTAACAGGCGGCCCAAGCCGTTCCGGGCCGATAAGGCAGGAATCGGTGGCCACTCAACATATGATGTTGAAGGGCAGCGGCAGAGCCCCGGTTCCGGCAAGGCCGGAACACAAGCACCGCGACACGGCAACCGGCGTTAGGTTTTGGGTTTTCAAGTGCAAGTAGTCAGCATCAGCAGCCTCAAAGGCGGCGTGGGCAAGACATCCGTAACCACTGGGCTGGCCTCGGCCGCACTGGCCGCAGGGATCCCGACCCTTGTTGTGGACCTGGATCCCCACGCCGACGCCACCACGGCCCTCGGCGTCCAGGCTGGTGACCAGCTCGACATTGGCCGCATGCTGAAGAACCCCCGCAAGGCCAGGCTCTTGGACAACGTGGTCAGCAGCGGCTGGGTTGACCACCCCCGCGGCAATGGCGGTGGCACGGCCCTTGATGTCGCCGTCGGATCCGCCTACACCGGAATCTACGACCGGCCGGATCTTGGGCGCCGCGATCTCCGCCGCCTGACTACGGTCCTGGCCGCGGCCGAAAAGTACGAGCTGGTACTCGTTGACTGTCCGCCGTCCCTCAACGGCCTCACCCGCATGGCCTGGAGCGCGAGCGACCGCGTGGTCCTTGTCGCCGAACCAGGGCTCTTCTCGGTAGCCGGCACGGAACGCACCATGCGCGCCATCCAGCTGTTCCGCCAGGAGTTCGCTCCGCAGCTGGCTCCTGCAGGGATCGTTGCCAACCGGGTCCGGCCTGCCTCATCCGAGCACACGTTCCGGCTCGCCGAGATGGAATCGATGTTCGGCGAGCTTTTGCTGAGACCGCATATTCCGGAGCAGGCGAACTGGCAGCAAATCCAGGGGGCCGCCCACGCCGTCCATCACTGGCCTGGCGACTCCGCCAAGAACACCGCCAAGCTGTTTGACTCGCTTCTGGAGAACATGCTGTCCTCAAACAACGGCACGCGGGAACGCCGCAAGCGCTGACGGGAACCTGCGAGGCAGAAGCTGCCTGGAGAAATGCGTTCCTCGAGAGAAGCGACGAAGCCGCCTTCCTATTGGAAGGCGGCTTCATTGGTCTTCAGTGGCCGCTCGTGGCGATCCCGACGGCGGTTCAGCCGGTGCGGCGCGCGGAACGGCGCTTGCTGAGTTCGTCGTCCGGAAAGGACTGTTCTACAACGTGCTCGCTCGGCAGCGCAGCAAGGCTCCCCTCGACTTCGCGCCACACGCGGCCGACCGCGATGCCGAACACGCCCTGGCCACCCTGCACCAGGTCAATGACTTCGTCCGCGGAAGTACATTCATAGACACTCGCGCCATCGCTCATGAGCGTGATTTGCGCCAGGTCTTCCACTCCGCGTTCACGCAAATGTTCAACGGCCGTGCGGATCTGCTGGAGGGATACACCTGTGTCCAGGAGGCGCTTGACGACTTTGAGAACCAGGATGTCCCGGAAGCCATAGAGCCGCTGCGATCCGGAACCGGCGGCGCCACGCACAGCGGGTTCAACGAGTCCTGTACGTGCCCAGTAGTCCAGCTGGCGGTAGGTGATCCCTGCCGCCTTGCACGCGGTGGGACCACGGTAGCCGGCATCTTCATCCAGGACCGGAAGGTCCTCTGTGAAGAGCAGACCCTGGGCACCGCTTGCGGGTACAGCAACGCCTGTCGACGCCTGCTTTAGCTCGCCTGCTTCGCCTTTGGGACTCACGTGACCCTCCTTGTCAGAAGTTCCCTTGGGGATGGTGCATACGGCGGCTAACACGAAACGGGAAAATGCACTCGTGTAATTTCAACGCGGCCGCACCTTTCAGTGTGACTTGCGCGGGTCCTGTACGCAACGGGAACTTGATATCTTCGACGTTAGGCGTGCGGGAGCCTCAGGTCAAAGACGTCCGGGGCATTTTCAGATCGTGTCGAAACTTTCACCCTCAACTTTAACCTTAGGCCACCTTCAGCCTTCGAAATCCTCTGGCTCAACGTCGTCCAGGAACTCCCGGAATCGGCGCAATTCCCGTTCTTCGTCAACTTCGGGACCCGGCTCGGTGTCTTCGCCCTCGTCGTGTTCGGTGATCCGGACGCCGGCTTCATCCATCACGGCGTCCGCACACCAGATGCGGCATTTCGCCCGCAACGCAAGCGCCAACGCGTCGGAAGCGCGGGAACTCACCACAGTGCCGTCGTCGAACTGGAGCTGGCCATAGAAGATATTGTCTTCGACCGCCACGATGTTCACGCTGATGATGGTGTGGCCGAGTGCTTCAACGACGTCGATCATCAAATCGTGGGTCATGGGCCGGGGCGGCACGACGCCTTGCTGGGCCAAGGCGATGGCACTGGCTTCGGGCGTGCCGATCCAGATGGGGACATGGCGTTCCCCATGCATCTCGCGCAGGAGGACCAAAGGCTGGTTTGAAGGCAGTTCAATCCGCACTCCAACGATCTCGACCTCAATCATCATGCGTCCATACGGGAGATACGGTCCTGCACCAAGGCTCGATGCAGGCTGAGGCAGAGTTCGCTGATTTCCCGGGCGGCTTCCGCTGCCCGGGATTGCGATGCCGCATCCTTGCGGGACGTCAGAGGAGCGACGACACGCTCCACCAAACCGAATTCACGCTCGGCTGCGGCCTGGAAAGGACGGAGGTGCCGCGGCTCGAGTCCATGGCTTTCAAGTTGGACACATGCGCGCGCCACTTGAAGGGCGTGTTCGTCGAATTTGCCGTTGACGTGGCTGATGAGCCCATAACTGAGGAGGGACTGCAATAGCGGGACGCTGGCCCCGGATTCCGTCCGCAGCTGCTCCTCGCTCAAGGCGCGTGCGTGGCCCTGCAGCTCAGCCGCAAGTTCGTCCGAGACAATCCGCGGAGAAACCGACACCCCCGGCGGGAGGTTTTCGGGACGTTCGCCACGGTCGATCGCGTCCAGGTAATCCTTGATGACCTTCAGGGGCAGGTACTGGTCACGCTGGAGGGCCAGCACGAAACGCAGCCGCTCGACGTCGCTTTCGGCGTACTGCCGGTACCCGGCAGGCGTGCGCTTCGGATTGATCAGTCCCTTTTCCTCAAGAAAACGGATCTTGGACGCCGTCATGGTGGGAAAGTCGTCGCTGAGTTGGGCGAGGACCTCCCCGATGTTGAGGACCTGCGGTCCTCGCCGTTCCGGCTGGGGCAGTGCCACAGGCGTACCCGGAATCAGTCTTGGCCTGCTGCGCGGGCAGGGCTCAGGTAGTAGGTGAGGCGGAACTTCCCGATCTGGACCTCGCTGCCGTTCTTGAGCAGGACGTTGTCCACCCGGTCCTGGTTGACGTAGGTGCCGTTGAGGCTTCCGGTGTCCACTACTTCGAAGCCTTCGGGGGTGCGTACGAATTCCACGTGCTTGCGCGAAACCGTCACGTCATCCAGGAAGATGTCCGCATCCGGGTGGCGGCCGGCGGTGGTGGTGTCGGAGTCCAGAAGGAAGCGTGCACCCGCATTCGGTCCGGTGTGCGCAATCAGCAAAGCAGATCCAGGAGGCAATGCCTGGACCGCAGCGCGCTCCTCGGCGGCCAGCGGCGGCCGGGCATCCGGCTCGTGGTGGCGCACGGGCGTGAGCTGGATTGAGGTGGTCTCCGAGGTTGGCTGTTCTACAGCACCGTGCTCGTCCCGGGCGTGGTTCCGCTTGCCGCCAACCATGGAAATCCTCCTCATCCGCCGGCAGTTGACAAAACTGCCGGTTACGCAACTGCCCGGTTCCCCGGGCCAAACAGGTCGCTGGCCCGCCGCCGTCGCTCCCGGTGTTCCGGGGAGAACCGACTTGGCGGGCCAGATACCATTTAGCCTACCTGTTGTTCGTACTCTGATGCACTGAGAAGGGTCTCGATGGCGTCAGCTTCCGAAAGCTTTACTTCGAACAGCCAGCCGTCACCGTAGGGATCCGAGTTGATCAGGGCAGAGTCGGTGTCGAGAGCCTCGTTCCGGGAAACAATTTCGCCGCTCACCGGGGCGTAGATGTCGCTTACGCTCTTCGTCGACTCGACTTCACCCACGACGTCGTTGCCCTTCACCGTGGTGCCAGGCTCGGGCAGCTGGGCGTAGACGACATCGCCGAGTGCATCCTGGGCGAAGTCCGTGATGCCGACGCGCACGACGCCGTCTGCATTCGGGGCGCTGACCCATTCATGTTCGGCGGTGTAGGAAAGATCGGCAGGAATGTTGCTCATGAGTCGCCTTTCATCGGGACATTTCGGACCACGACGGCGGCCCGGTCATCCGGCCACCGCTGAAAGTATAAGCACATCGCTGCCTCCTCCCCACAGGTGTCTGGAATGATTGGAAGCAGACTCGAGCCGCATAGTCCTGCAACGCCGCCGAAGGAGCACAATCATGCCGGAGCTGCCCGAAATCACTGCCCTGAGCGACTTTCTGGACGAACAGCTATCCGGGGCACAGCTCACGCAGTTACTGCTGCCATCGGCATTCGCCCTGAAAGTTGCGGATGTTCCCCATGAATCGCTCATCGGGCAGACCGTTGAATCCGTCGGCCGACGGGGAAAGTTCCTCGTTTTCAAGATCGCCCCTGCTGCACCGGATGGCGGCGACTCAGCAGAGCCTCTGTACATGATCGTCAATTTCGCCAAGTCCGGCTGGCTCACGTTCTCGGATAAACACCCCGGCAACGAAGCGACCGCAGCGGGCGGATACTTCGCCGCGCAATTGGGCTTTTCGCACAATGGCAGCGATTTCGACATCACCCTTACCGACACCGGAACGTGGAAGGGATTGGCCATCTTCCTCGTTCGCCAGCCGGGGGAAGTCCATGGCATTGCGGAGCTTGGGCCGGATCCCCTTGGCCCCGCCTTCGGCCTGGACGAGTTCAGCCGGCTTTTCACGCACCGGCAGCAGATCAAGGGAATCCTGAAGAACCAGAAGCTCATGGCCGGTATCGGGAACGCCTACAGCGACGAAATCCTCCACGCGGCGAAGCTGTCTCCCGTCGCCGTTGCTTCTTCGTTGGGACCGGACACGGTGGAGCGTCTCTTCACAACGATGCAGGACATTCTCAGTGGTGCCATCAATGAGTTCTCGGGCAAGAAACCGGGCGAGCTGAAGCCTGCTAAGAAGGCCTCGATGCGCGTGCACGGCAGGACCGGCGAGCCTTGCCCGGTCTGCGGGGACACCGTGCGGGAGGTTGCCTTCGTGGGGACTTCCCTGCAGTACTGCCCCACGTGCCAGACCAACGGCGAGATCCTGGCCAAACGCGGTTCGAGCGACGACGCCTGATTCGAAGAAACCGCCCGTCGCCTAGGCGACCGGCGCCTCCTCAGGTTCGCGTACGACGTCGGGGGCTGCTTGCTGCGCGGAAGCTGACTGCGCCGCTCCCCCGCGCAGGGCGGCTGCCGCGGCGGCGATCATGACGAGCAGGGCCGCTACAGTGATGGCGGCGCCGGCCCAGATCGGCGAGGTGTACCCCAGGCCCATGGTGATGGTGATCCCGCCCAACCAGGCGCCGAGGGCGTTGCCCAAGTTAAAGGCGCCGATATTCGCGCCGGAGGCAAGGGTGGGCGCAGTGGCGGCAAAGTGCATGACGCGCATCTGCAGGCCCGGGACGGTAGCGAAGCCGAAGCCGCCCATGAGTGCCAGTGAGAACAGGGTGGCCACCGGGCTCGCGGCGGTGAGTGCGAAGAACACGAGTACCAGCACCAGGCCCGCGAGGATGACCACGAGGGTTTTGTCGATGGACTTGTCGGCCGCTTTGCCGCCGGCGATATTGCCGACGAACAGTCCGGCGCCAAACAGGACGAGGAGCCAAGGGACGGCGTGGGGATCGAATCCGGAGACTTGGGTCAGCGTGAAGGCGATGTAGGTGAAGGCGCCGAACATACCGCCAAAGCCGAGAATTGTGACGATAATCGACAGCCACACCTGCCCGGACTTGAAAGCCCCAAGCTCACTGCGGAGGCTGCTGGCGGCAGCGCCTTCCTTGATCCTCGGGACCATGAGGGCAATGCCGATGAGGGCGAAAACGCCGATGATGGTGATGGCCCAGAAGGTGGACCGCCAGCCGAGGTTCTGGCCGAGGAAGGTTCCGAAGGGCACGCCCAGCACGTTGGCGGCGGTGAGGCCCGTGAACATGATGGCAATGGCCCCGGCCTTTTTGTGGGCCGGGACCAGGCCGGCTGCAACGACAGAGCCGATACCGAAGAAGGCTCCGTGACAGAGGGCGGCCACAATGCGCCCGATCAGCATTGCCTGGTAACTGTCCGCGATGGCAGAGAGGAAGTTGCCCGCGATGAACAGGACGAGGAGCCCGATCAGGACAGGCTTGCGGGGCAAGCGGGTGACGGCCGCTGTAACCAGGAGGGCGCCGACCACGACGCTGAGCGCATAGCCGGTGATGAACCAGCCGGCGGCCGCTTCGCTGACTCCGAAGTCGGTGGCAATTTCTGGCAAGAGGCCCATGATGACGAATTCGGTCAAGCCAATGCCGAATCCGCCGAGGGCAAGGGCGATCAACCCTGCGGGCATGTTGTTGCTCCTTTGTGGGGATGGATTCCCGTAAGACTGGAAGTGCGCCGCCGAGAACCGTAGAATTAGTTGCAGACGCTCCATATATAGTTGCACGCGCCATGTAATTGCGCAAGCAACTACTTTGCGGGCGTCTGATTTCTTCATCAATCGGCAGGAGTTACAGGAGACATGGGCATCAAGGACGACGCCGTTGAGGTGCGAGCGCAGGGGTGGCGGACTCTCGCGGCACTGCACGGCAACATCGAGGCAGCACTGGAAAAGGCGTTGCAGTCGGCCGCGGATCTTTCGGTGGTCGAGTACACGGTGCTAGACGCGCTGAGCCGCCAGGACGGCTGGCACATGCGGATGCAGCAGCTCGCCAGGGCAACAGCACTTTCCAGCAGCGCCACGACGCGCTTGGTGAACCGGCTCGAGGACCGTGGGCTGCTGACCAGGATCCTGTGCGCCGACGACCGGCGCGGGATCTATACGGAACTCACCGAGGCCGGCCAGAAGTTGTTGCTGGCGGCCAGGCCCGTGCACGACGAAACCCTCGCGGAGTCCCTGACGGCCGCAGAATCGGTACCGGAGCTTGAACCGCTAGTCAAGGCGCTGGGGGCGTTGCAGCGGGCCTGACGCGCCTTGTTTCGTGGGGCGCGCAGCGTTGGTTGGGCGTGCCGTGGGCCGCGTGCGTCGGAGCGTTAGACCTTTTTGACCACGCTTGATTTGAGCTGCATGGGGCCGAAGCCGTCCACCTTGCAGTCGATGTCGTGATCCCCCACGCCGTTCACAAGGCGGATGTTGCGGACCTTGGTTCCAACCTTGATGGCCGTGGCGCTCCCCTTGACCTTGAGGTCCTTGATCACCGTGACGGTGTCCCCGTCTGCGAGCACATTGCCGACGGCGTCCTTGATCTCTGCTGACTCAGATTCCGCTTCATCAGACGCGGTGGGCGACCATTCGTGGGCGCACTCGGGGCAGACCAGCAGGGCACCCATCTCGTAGGTGTATTCGCTGGCGCATTCGGGGCAAGGGGGAAGTGTTTCGCTCACCGTCCAATGATAGACGGGTGCGGTCCAACACGTAGACCGCGACCTGGGCACACCTAGACGCCCGGCAAGAACCCTGAGATCTCGCGGAATTGAACACGTAGATGGGAACTGCTGACCACTTAATTCTTGCGATTGACCACTGAGACGCTACATGTCGGCCATAGATTGCAGCTGTCCAGGAATCCGAAAGGTGGTGCATGAACCGTGCAATTGCCGATATGGGGCCTCGCCCTGGGATGGCTGGTCGTCGGCATATATCTTCGCTCGCCCAGGCTCTTCGCACTGATGACAGTGTGTGCCGTGCCGGGGCTGGCGGCCCGCGCAATGTCGACGCTGTTCGCGGAACCCTTGCATTTGACGGCAAGCCAACAGACCGGGTTGAGCGTCTTCTCTTCTATCTGGATCTACTTGACGCTGATCCTTTTCGTAGGTATTCGGCGCATGATGGGGCGCGGCTGAGGCTGCCGGCTTTTTGGAACCGACGCTTTCGAAAAGAAGGCGTGCGGGCGCCATCCTGACCTTCTTTGGTTTGGGAAATCGCTTACGACACGGCGAGTCATGTCATTTCAAAGCTCTGGCCCTTCAAACAAGGTCCGGACGGCGAGGTCAGGTCCGGAGAGAATCACGGGAGCGACGTCGATTCTGCTGGATCACTCTCTTTGCCGACATTGCCGGACCCGTGATTCCGCGGATCCGGATTCTATCCATTCGAGTGATTGAGCAGAATCCAACCTCCGAGCACTGACGATCCCATCCGAACGGTAGAGTCCAACGCGCGCTCGCTGGCAACACCAACGCTTAAATGCAAAAGCCGTGGGAACCCTAGAGTTCCCACGGCTTTTTGGTCGGGCTGACAGGATTTGAACCTGCGACCCCTTGACCCCAGGTGCCCAAAATCCCTGATCATGCCTGGCATCCGCTCCTCTCCGCGGGCCAGACCATGCAACACTCGTCATGAGAAACACTGAACAGCAGGCGCTCCTTGTTGAGAGAGAAGAAGTTGATGCCGGGTCCAGCATCCATGATGGGACGCTGACTCATGAGGATGAGTCCTCGTCCTCCAAATCGCTGAGGTCGATCTCCACCGTGGGCAAGTCCTCGACGTCGATGTCGGGCACGTCGCGCAGGATGGGGACAATCCCGGCTTCCTTGAGTTCGGAGATGACGGCCTCAAGGCTGACACCGCGGAGCGTAGCGATGGTTTGAGCACTGACGACGCCTTCGGCATAACCTGCTATGGCACGCGTTAGCAGTAACTGCGGTGGCCGTAAGCGGTAAGCATCGTCCTGGAGCGCCGAATAGTGATCTTTCCATCCGTAGCGCGTCGCAAGGTGGGGTGTGCTGAACTTTATCCATTCTTTCGCAGTCGCGGAGCTTACGTATCCGCTGTCCCGCAGCGCGATTGCGGCGATCGCCGGAGAGACGAGGAAGCGTTGCACCACTGCCGAGAGGTCGGCCTCGGACGCCGCGACTTGATCTCCAAGAAACTCCTTGACGCCTTCGATGGGCGCCAATAGGTGTCGCGCGAACGCGTCCGCCCGGATCTCTTCAGGCGACCGCGCACTGAACTCGGCAGTCTCACCCCAGTCCTCGAAAACAAGGTGTCCGAGTTCATGTGCGAGTGTGCTGCGCTGCCGCATCGGATTACGACTGCGCGCAATACCTACGAAGACGACGTCGCGGGCAGGGTCACACATCGTCAGCCCATGCTCATCAGCCGCAGCATCAAGGATCGCGACATCGTAGCCGGTGGTCTGCTCGATCAACGCAACGAGATCGCCCAGTGGCTGAACTCCGAGCCGATGGACGCGGCGAAAATCCTCCGCCGCGCCCTTGGCTTGCTGTTCCGCGTTCGGGGTCGAGATCATCGCACGCCGGGAATAGCCTGATCGTGGAGATAGGCGTCAAGTTCGATGAAGTGCAGCAGCCGCTGGCGCATGACTTCCATGCTTGAACCGTTCGTAGCACGGGCCGCGCACTGCACTCGGTCAGCCACGGCACTACCAGCCAGCTGGGCGACAGTGCAGCCAGTCGCATCTGCGATCAAGATGATCTCGGTCATCTTTGCAGGCCTGCTGCCCGAAAGGATGCGGCTCAGCGTAGCTTGCGAGATGCCGGTGCGGTCTTCAAGGGCACGCTGCGACAAACCTGCGGCCTTGCGCGCACTCTCGATCGCCGCGCTCATGTTTGATGTCATCACAGTCACCTCCTGAATCACTTTTTCTATGATGATTCAGTCTAGCTTGCGGCAGCACTAAGATCCAGTCCGCTGTGCCACGGACACGAACCAAGACAGCAGCAGGAAACGGTTCAGGAGGCGGGACCGTTGCCGCGATTACCTGGGTCAGGACGGCCCCGTTGGTTGTGTACTGGGGTGACATGGACATCGACGGCCTCGAGATCCTCGACGAATTCCGCCAGACCGGCGTACCTGCTGTGTCGATGTTAATGAATATCGATAGCTACCACACCTACCAACGATACGGAACCAACTTTGACCAGAACGGGAAGCCGCTGGAGATCAACACAGTACGGGAAGTCTCACTGCCGGACCATGGCGAGCGGGAGTTGTATGACCTGCTCATCAGCGGTGACGCACCGGTCCTGCGCATCGAGCAGGAACGAATCCCCGTCGAGCGCGCCGTCGAAGTGCTTCAACAGCTTATTCGCGAGAGCCGGATTCCCCGCCGCTCTCATTCCTTGGCTGGACCGACCGCAGAGGCTGACGCCGTAACAGAGGCCCACGTAGTCATATTGGCCCGTGAGCCCGACACGGCAGACTCGTGAGCGAGGAAGTACTGACGGCGCGCGAAGCAGCCGAGGCCCCCGGTGTGGGCTACGTCCAGCTCGCCGCATGGCGCAGTGTCAAGAAAGACACCTCACTCGGCGCACGTACATGGTCAGGCGCCCAGTGCTAGGTGGGGCCACCACGATCACGGTCGCGTCCACGGCGGTCGGTTTGGTGAACTGATGGCACGGAGCGGGCGGGCACAGAACGGGCCTGCTCATGGGCCTCGAAGAGGTCCCCGCCCCTCGAAAGCACCGTCCAGCAGGCTGGTCCCTTGGGCCTCCGAAAAATAGTCCGTAAACGACAAAGTCCTGGCGAGAATGAATCTCACCAGGACTTCCTTTGGTCGGGCTGACAGGATTTGAACCTGCGACCCCTTGACCCCCAGTCAAGTGCGCTACCAAGCTGCGCTACAGCCCGTCAGTCCTGCCGTTCTCCGCCTAGATTTTCATCTAAGCAGTCCGGCCGAACCACCTCAAAAAGCTTACACGATGTTCGAGGTTCTCAATGACACCTTGGCGGGTGTCATCTGTGATGCGCGTCTCAATTAGCGCTTCTTGCCGCGCTTTTCGCGGACGCGCATGTTGACCTCGATCGGCGTGCCGTCGAAGCCGAAGGTTTCGCGCAGCCGGCGAGTGATGAACCGGCGGTATCCGGGGTCCAGGAAGCCAGTGGTGAAGAGCACGAACTTCGGCGGACGGCTGGACGCCTGGGTGCCGAACAGGATGCGGGGCTGCTTGCCGCCGCGGACAGGGTGCGGGTGGGCAGCCACGAGCTCGCCCAGGAACGCGTTGAGGCGTCCCGTGGGGATACGCTTGTCCCAGCTCTCCAACGCAAGGTCCAGAGCGGGCACCAGACGGTCCTTGTGCCAGCCGGTCTTGGCGGAGATGTTGACGCGCGGAGCCCATTCAACGTGTGCCAGGTCCTGCTCGATTTCACGCTCAAGGTAGCGGCGACGTTCGTCGTCGAGCAGGTCCCACTTGTTGAACGCGAGGACGAGCGCGCGGCCCGACTCGATGGCGAGCTGCAGGATGCGGACGTCCTGTTCGCTGAGCACCTCGTCAACCGCCAGGAGCACGACGGCGACCTCCGCCTTTTCGAGCGCGGCCTGCGTACGCAGGGAGGCGTAGAAGTCGGCGCCCTGGGCCATGTGCTGGCGACGGCGGATACCGGCGGTGTCCACGAAGCGCCAGGTGCGGTCACCAAGTTCGATGAATTCGTCCACGGGGTCGCGGGTGGTCCCGGCGAGGGGATCAACGACCACGCGCTCGGAGCCGGCAAGCTTGTTCAGCAACGAGGACTTGCCGACGTTCGGACGGCCGATGAGGGCGATGCGGCGGGGACCGCCGGAGCGCTCAACGCCTTCCACCGTGGAGAACTCGGGCAGGGTGTCCATGACGTGGTCCAGGAGGTCGGCAACGCCGCGGCCATGGAGAGCGGACACCGGGTACGGCTCGCCGAAGCCAAGGCCCCAAAGCGTTGCCGAGTCGGCTTCCTGCGCAAAGTCGTCAACCTTGTTGGCCACCATGATGACCGGCTTCTTGGACTTGCGCAGCATCTTCATGACACCTTCGTCCGTGGCAGTGGCGCCAACGGCTGAGTCCACCACGAAGAGCACGGCGTCAGCCAGTTCCACGGCCATCTCGGCCTGCTCGGCGACACGGGCGTGGATGCCCCTCGCGTCGTGCTCCCAGCCACCGGTGTCCACGAGCGTGAAGTTGCGGCCGTTCCAGTGTGCCGAGTACATAACACGGTCACGCGTAACGCCCGGGGTGTCCTCGACGACGGCCTCGCGGCGGCCGAGGATACGGTTCACCAGCGTGGACTTGCCGACGTTGGGGCGGCCAATGATGGCCAGGACCGGGTCCAGCTTGAGGGGACCGTCTTCGCCTTCATCGTCGTAGAGTCCGCTCAGCAGGGCGGCGTCGTCCTCATCGAGGTCATAGTCTTCCAGGCCTGCCCGGAGGGAGGCTGCGCGGAGTTCGGCTTCGTCGTCGTCCAGGGCGGCGAGGTTTTCAGCCACCTGGTCGGTGCCGGTGGGCGTGTATTCGTCGTCGCCGGCTCCGATATTGCCGGATTTGTGAGTCGTATCGCTCATTGCACTTTCCTTAGTGGTGATCTGCCGGCGTCCCGGCTACTTCTTCTTGGCGGTGCTGCATTGGCTGTGGGCCGGTTCATTTAGTCCCCCGGAAGGGACTGACCGGTGGTCTTGACGGCATCCTGGACGTGTCCAGCCAGCGCAGCGCGGATCTCCGCAGCCGCCCTGTCCATTGAAACACGCCCCGACTCGCCATTTCTGCGGGTCACATTCAAGGGGGCTCCGAAACTGACGTGCAGGCGGCGGCGCAGCCTCGGAATGGAATCGCGATGTTCGTCTCCGATCCGCGTTCCGAGGATGGCCACGGGAATCACTGTGGCCCCGGACATCAACGCGAGCCATGCGACGCCATTGCTGATGTTGCCGGCGGT
Source organism: Arthrobacter sp. SE2 (assembly GCF_058244265.1). Classification (NCBI taxonomy): domain Bacteria; kingdom Bacillati; phylum Actinomycetota; class Actinomycetes; order Micrococcales; family Micrococcaceae; genus Arthrobacter; species Arthrobacter sp. SE2. The sequence continues at coordinate 27,855 of NZ_JBZAYA010000021.1, forward strand.
GCCGCTCCCCCTCGTTCCTTCGGGGAGAATCCCCATGCATCGGCCGGCGTCGAGCACTTGCTTTCCGAGCTGGAGCGCCGCGCGATCGCCCGAACGGTCGATGGAAATCTGCCCCGAGGCACGAAGAATTTTTCCCAGGAAACCCTTGAACATCTCTTTCTTGACCAGGATGTGCATGGGCCGTGGAGCCGCGCCGAACATCACCGGCCCATCCAGGAAGCTGATGTGGTTGCCCGCGAAAATGACCGGGCCGGACTTGGGAACATTGGAGCGCCCCGTGATCGCGGTCCGGTACAAGGCATGATCCAACAGCCAGCCAACAGGCCGGCTCCACATCATGGTCCAGCGTGCCGGGAGCCGGGCTTCAGTCACCGTAGATGACCTTACCCACAATGCTCAGCGCCGTTTCGACCGTTTCTTCGAAGTCCAGGTCCGAGGAATCCAGGGTCACGACGCCGTCGGCCGCTTGAGTGAAGTTCACCACAGTGGAGTCCTTGGCGTCGCGGTGGATCACTTGGGCGGCGAGCTGCTCCTGGCTCTGCGTTCCGCCCAACTGGATGCCGCGGCGCCGCAGCCGGGCTTCCTCGCTGGCGGTCAGCAACATGCGGACCTCCGCATTGGGCGCGACGACGGTAGTAATATCCCGTCCTTCCACCACCATGCGGCGGTGGTGCTGTTCGATCAGCTGGCGCTGGCGACGAATCAATTCGTTGCGGGCACCCAGGGTGGTTGCCACCGCGCTGACCGACGAGGAGATCCTCGGCTCACGGATTTCCTCCGTGATGTCCACTCCGGCAACACTGACATATTCGGCGTTGGCGCTCGTGCTGAGTTCCAGCGGCAGATCCTTTGAGGCCTGCTCGACGGCGGCACCGTCGGCGAGGTCGATGCCGGTCTTGAGGCAGTACCAGGTCAACGCACGGTACATCGCACCCGTGTCCAGATAGGCGAGCTTCAAGCGCCGGGCAACTTCCTTGCTGACACTGGACTTGCCTGAGCCGGACGGGCCGTCGATGGCGACAACGAGCGGCTTTCCCGGACGTACGACGGTCTCCGGGCCGAAAAGTTCACGTTTCATTACTGGAGTACCCGCCATCCACGGTCGGTCAAGGCTTCAACAAGGAGGTCGTGCTTGTTGGGCATAACGGAAAGTTCCACCATGCCAACGTTCTGCCCGGACGAGTGATCCAGGCGGAGGTCTTCAACGTTGACGCCGATCTCACCGATCTCCGTCAACAGCCTGGCGATCTGCCCGGGCCGGTCGTCTACCAGAACTGTAAGCCATGAATATGCCTGCGGAGGTCCACCATGCTTTCCTGGGATCCTGGCCTGCCCGGCGTTGCCCTCACTGATGAGCTGGGCAAGGTCCAGGCGGGCGCCGGGAGCCGTGGGATCCTCCAGGGTACCGATCAAACGGTTGAGGTCTTCACGGACACCATGGAGGATATCCACCACCTTGGCCGCGTTGTTCCCAAGGATCTGCACCCAAAGGGTGGGATCGCTGGCAGCAATCCTCGTGGTGTCCCGCAGCCCGTTGCCGGCCAGGGACAGCGCGTGAAGCGGTGTTCCCTGCAAGCGGCTGGCGAGAAGCGAAGACATCACCTGGGGCAAATGCGACACCAAAGCAACGGCTTCATCGTGTTCCTCCGCCGTGAACTGGGAGACTATTGCCCCCAGGTCCCCGGCAAGGGAACGCGCGGTCTGAAGCGCGTCGGCGCTGGTCTCGTCGGACGGACAAAGGACCCAAGGCATGGACGTGAAGAGCTCGCCGCGGGCCGCGACGGGCCCGGATTTCTCGCGCCCCGCCATCGGGTGCGTCCCGACGTAGCGGGACATGTCCACTCCACGGCCCCGGAGCTCGGCCTGGATTGCCAGCTTGACGCTGGCAATGTCCACCACAACGGCCTCCGGGTATTCACCCAGGGCACGCTCGACGACGTCGGCCGTCACATCCGGTGGCGCCGCGACAACAACCAGCTGGGGTGGGTTCCCAAGCTCGGACAGTGGCCGGCCCGCACCGATATCCACGGCCACGGCCTGGTTGGTCGGCGAAGGGTCCGACAGGAACACGGAGACACCCCGGCCACGCAGGCCGAGACCGATGCTGGCTCCGAGCAGGCCGGTGCCGAAAACGACCACCGGGCCGTCAAGGTGGCCCCGGCCGTGCGAGTGGAATGCCGACATGCCTTACAGTCCTACGGAGGCCAGGAGGTGTCCGACTTCCTGCTTGCCGAGGTTGCGGATGCTGCCCTGGCGCTGGTCGCCCAGGCCGATGGGACCGATCTTGACGCGCACGAGGCGAAGCACGGGGAAACCCACGGCTTCGAACAAGCGGCGGACAATACGGTTCTTGCCGGAGTGCAGCACAACCTCGATCAGCACGTGGCCCGGAGTGGAATCCACGAGCTTGAAGGAGTCGACGGACGCGATGCCGTCTTCGAGCTCGATGCCGGCCTTCAGCTGGGCACCGACGCCCTGCGGGAACGGACCACGGACTTGTACCAGATACGTCTTGGGCACCTCATAGGAAGGGTGCGTCAAACGGTTGGCGAGTTCGCCGTCGTTGGTCAGGAGCAGCAGGCCCTCGGTGGCGACGTCAAGACGGCCGACGTGGAAGAGACGCTCGCCCTTGTTCTTGGCGGACTTGAGGAAATCGCTGATGCAGGGACGGCCCTCGGGGTCTTCCATCGTGGAAACGACACCCTTGGGCTTGTTGAACACCATGTAGAGCATGGTGTCATCGAGCTGGATGCGAATGCCGTCGACGTGGATCACGGCGCTGGCGGGGTCGACGCGCATGCCGAGCTCGGTGGTGAGCTGGCCGTTGACCTCGACGCGGCCTTCCTCGATCATTTCCTCGCACACGCGGCGGGAAGCCACGCCGGCCTGGGCCATGACCTTCTGAAGGCGGACGCCATCGGCGTCGTGCTGCTCGGACTGGGCCACCTCGCCGCGGCGGCCGCGGGGCTTGCGGATCGGTCCAAGGTTCTGGCCGAAGCGCTCGCTGCCGAAGGCGCGGGAAGCGTACTGTTTCTTGGTGCTTGTCTTGGGCTTCAATGCGCCCGGCGTACCCGGCGCCTTGCCGAAGCCGGGCTTGTTGGAGCCTGGCTTGCGGGGGGCCTTGGCCGGCCTCGCCTCTTCACGGCGCTCGTAGCCTCCGGCCGAGGTGGGGTTGTCCGGATCGAAGGGGCGTTCTTCACGCGGACGCGTGGGCTTGAAGGGGCGTTCTCCGCCCGGGGAGAAGCTGCGCTTGCTGCCTCCAGAGGCGCCACCGGCACGGCTTGCGCCACCCCGGCCGGCACCAAAGCTGCTGCCTCCTGCGCGGCCGGCATTGCTGCGGCCTGCGTTGTTGCGGCCTGAGTCTTGCGACTCGTTGCGTCCGGAATTGTTTCGTCCCGAACTATTACGTGGTGAACCCTGGCGTCCCGCCTGTGTCATGACCCGTCCTTTTGTTATGGTGGCTGGCTTGTTCTTTCTCAACGTAAGCCAGCCGGACAGAGAATATCTGTCCTGTGTGTCTGCCCGCTACTAGCCGGGCGTTTGTAGATCCTTGCAATATTGAGTTGTTTAGCTTGCCTGCGCCGGGTTTCCCGCGACTACATGCGTTCGGCGTCGAAGAACTCCTCGATGCCCTCCAGCCCCGGAAGGTGGGGGGACAATTGAGGCAGTTCCGCCACCGAGCCAATGCCCATCCGTTCGAGGAAGTACGAGGTGGTCCGGTAAAGGATCGCCCCCGATTCAGGATCGGTACCCGAGTCCTCGATCAGCCCGCGTTGGACAAGGGTCCGAACGACTGAATCGACATTGACGCCGCGGATGGCCGACACCCTGGCCCTGGAAACCGGCTGCCGGTACGCGATGACCGCCATTGTTTCAAGGGCTGCCTGCGTCAGCCGCGCGGTCTGGCCTTCGAGAACGAACCTGCCCACGACGTCGGCAAAATCCGCGCGTGAATAGATCCGCCACCCTCCGGCAACGTTCCGCAACTCAAAACCCCGGGGTGCAGCGCTGGCACTTGCATCAGTGTGCAAGTCATCAGCGTCCCTGCCCGGGGCTTTAACAGTATAGCCGCTATACTCCTGCCGCAGTCCCTCCAGCAAATCCTCGACGACGGCGACCGTCACGTTGAGCCCGGCAGCGAGCTCTTCCGCGGTGGCCGGTTGGTCGATCACCATCAGGACGGCTTCCAGTGCCGCGCGGGCGCCACCGGGTAGGGCTTCAAGCTCGGCGAGGCCGTCCCCGTCCGTTTCCTGCTCGCTCACAGCGGTTCCTCTCCCTTGTCGATCTGCTCATACTCATCGCTCAAGCTGTCGCTGCTCCAGCCTTCTGGGCGCCCTGTCCAGCGGACGGTCAGTTCGGCGAGCGGACCCTGCTGCTCAAACGCCACCACCCGGTCGCGGAACAACTCGAGTAGTGCCAGGAACCGGGCTACGACGACAAGCGTGGACTCGGCGTCGGCAATAAGGGCCCTGAAGGATTGTGGCTGGCCGCGCTGCAGGCGGTACCCGATGATCTCGGCTTGTTCCTTGACGCTGACGGGTGATCCGTGAAGGTGGTCGACCCCGACTTCCTCGGGCGTGTTGTCCTTCGGCGCCAGGGTCTTGGCCGCAAGCGCGGCGAATTGCTCCGGGGTGTGGCGCCAAATCAGTTCGGGCAGCATTGCCGCGAAATGCCCCTCCAACGCGACTTGCCGCGGGAAGCGCCGGGCTTCGGACTCCAGGGTGCCGGACATGATCGCGGCCACTTGCTTGAAAGCCTTGTACTGCAGGAGCCGGGCGAAGAGGAGATCCCGGGCTTCCAGCAAGGCAATGTCCTCGGCATCTTCGACTTCGCCGGCCGGCAGGAGCCTTGCGGCTTTGAGGTCCAGGAGCGTTGCCGCGATGACCAGGAATTCGCTGGCTTCGTCCAGAGCCCAGTCCTCGCCCAGTTCCTGCAGGCGCCGGATGTACTTGATGAACTCATCCGTCACGGTAGCAAGCGCAACTTCCGTGATGTCCAGCTTATGTTTGGAGATCAGACCGAGCAGGAGATCGAACGGTCCGGTGAAGTTCGCCAGCCTGACCTCAAAGCCGGCCTTCCGTCCCGCGGGCGCGCCTCCAGCGGTGAGTGGCTCTGCCACGCGGGCTAGGGTGCGCCGCCGCGCGAAATCAGTTCCTTGGCCAGGCGGCGGTATGCGTCGGCACCGATGTGGTTTCCGGCGTAGCTGGTGATGGGCTCCGCGGCAACCGTGGCGTCGGCGAACTTGATGGAACGCTTGATGACGGTCTCGAAGACTTTGTCCCCGAACGCCTCCACGAGCCTCGAAATGACTTCGCGGCTGTGCAGGGTGCGGGCGTCGTACATCGTGGCGAGCACGCCGTCCACCTGCAGGCGCGGGTTCAACCGGTCCTGGACCTTTTCGATCGTTTCGACGAGCAGTGCCACCGCGCGGAGGGCGAAGAACTCGCAGATCAGCGGGATGATGACGCCGTGCGCAGCCGTCAAGGCATTGACCGTCAGGAGGCCAAGGGACGGCTGGCAGTCGATGAGCACCACGTCGTAGTCGTCCTCGACGCTCTTGAGCGCGCGGTCCAACACTTGCTCGCGGGCTACCTCGTTGACCAGCTGGACCTCCGCGGCGGAGAGGTCGATGTTCGCCGGCAGGAGGTCGATGCCTTCGACGCCGGTCTTCTGGATGGCGTCGCGGATGTCCACTTTGCGGTCCATCAGAACGTTGTACACGGTGAGGTCGAGCTCGTGCGGGTTCGTTCCCAGCCCCGCGGAAAGGGCCCCTTGGGGATCGAAGTCAACAAGCAGGACGCGCCGGCCGTATTCTGCGAGCGCAGCGGCGAGGTTGATGGTTGACGTGGTCTTGCCGACGCCGCCCTTCTGGTTGACCATGGCGATGACGCGGGCCGGGCCATGGGAGGCCAGCGGCGCGGGCTCGGGGAAGTCGCGGTGCGGGCGGCCCGTGGGCCCCATGACGGCGTCTTCCAGATCGAAATCCGTGCCCTCCAGCGTAGTCGTTCCCCGTTCGCTGCTCACGTATCTATCCACTCTCTCCACGACGGTCATTTCCTGCGGCTGTCTCCAGCACCAGCACTGCTCCCCACCTAGGCTACAGCGCCCGACACGGCATTCTGCGGAACTTGACATTGCCCGCAGTTTGAGCCTTTACCTTCTAGCTGAGGTAGAAGGTTGGTCCACGGTGCCAATAAAATGCAGGCAAGGCAGGTCCCCATGACGGGTTCCTGCCTTGCCAGCGTGGATGCTTCGAAACAGTGTGCCGGACTAAGCGGCCACGGCCTCTTTCACTTCGGGTTCAGCGTGGTGGCTGATCATGGTCAGCTCGTCGAACGGCGTTGCACCGGAGAGGACGTTGGTGACCTGGTTGCGGTCGATTTCCTTGACCCAGGTACCGATCAACACCGTTGCGACGGCGTTGCCCGTGAAGTTGGTCAGGGCGCGGGCTTCCGACATGAAACGGTCGATGCCAACGATCATGCCGACGCCGCCCAGCAATTCGGGCCGGTGTGCCTGCAGGCCTGCGGCCAGGGTAGCAAGGCCTGCACCGGAAACGCCGGCCGCTCCCTTGGACGCAATGATCATGAACACCAGCAGCGATACCTGGGCACCCAGGTCCAGCGGGATACCCATGGCGTTGGCGACGAACAGCGAGGCCATGGTCAGGTAGATGGCAGTTCCATCCAGGTTGAAGGAGTAGCCAGTAGGCACCGTGACACCGACAACCGGCTTGGAAACGCCGAGGTGCTCCATCTTGGCGATGAGCCTCGGCAGCGCCGCTTCGGAGGATGAGGTGGAGAAGATGAGCAGGTACTCGCGGGCCAGGTACTTCATCAGCTGGAAGATGCTGACGCCCGCAACCACCCGCAGCAAGGTTCCGAGCACCACGACGATGAACAGCGCGCAGGTGATGTAGAACGCAACCATCAGGGTGAGCATGCCGAAGATGGCCTTCACACCGGTGGCACCGACCACTGCGGCGATGGCGCCGAAAGCACCGACGGGAGCCAGCCACATGATCATGATGAGGATGCGGAAGACGAGTGCCTGCCCGTGCTGGATGGCCTTGAGTACCGGCTGGCCCTGCGAGCCCATGCGCTGCAGCGCGAAGCCCACCAGGATGGCTACCAAGAGCGTGGGCAGCACGGGAATGTCTCCCGGGATGATGCCCAGCAGGAAGTCAGCGGTACTGTTCGCGGAAGCAGGCGCGTTCGGGTTGTACGGGATCAGCTTCAGGCCTTCACCCGGGTGGATGATGTTGCCAACTACCAAACCGATGGCGAGCGCGAACGTTGACATCACCAGGAAGTAGATGAGTGCGAGGCCGCCGACCTTGCCAACAGTGGCTGCCTTGGCGATCGATCCGATGCCCAGGACGATGGTGCAGAAAATGACCGGGGCGATCATCATTTTGATGAGCTTGATGAAGCCGTCACCCAAAGGCTTGAGGGATTTACCCACTTCCGGGAAAAGCAAGCCGACGACGGCGCCCAGCACAACTGCGGCGATCACGGCGATGTAGAGGTAATGCGACTTGTCCAGCCCCTTGCGCCCGGCCTTCGCGGGTGCAATCTCTCCTCTTTGAGAGGTCATGGCTTTGCTCCTTATAGATACTCTGGAAAGCGCCGTGGTCCCTGCAAAATGTCCCTGCGTCGCTCTGCTGTGATACCCATCATTAGGCGTGGCGTGACATGTATCACTGTTGCGTTCATATTGGTCACAGGATGGCCCGCAGAAAGGAGCACGTGATCCGACGCTGGAGCATCGCCCGCAGACTCTTTGTGGCGAATCTACTGTTCGTGCTGGCGCTCACCGCCATCGTGGGCACGGCAGCCTTCCTGGACGCGAGGGACCGGGCCTACAACGACGCCGGCCAGCGCATGCAGGCGGTGGCCGCCGCGATCGCAGCCAATCCGCTCGTGCTTCAAGCAGCCGCTACGCCGAACCCGTCCGCTACCCTGCAGCCATATGCCCAGGTGGTGACGGCCAATGCCCATGCCGATTTCATCACCATCATGGCTCCGGACCGGACCCGCTGGACCCATCCGAACCCCGACGAAATCGGCAAACCCTACATCGGCACCATCGATCCTGCCCTCCGCGGTCAGACCTTCACCGAAGTCACCGCCGGTACCTTGGGCCCATCCGTCAGAACCATCGTTCCCGTGGAGGATTCCTCGGGCAAAGTCCGGGCCCTCGTGGCGGCGGGTGTCACCGTGCGGACGGTGGACGTCGCCGTGTCAGCGCGACTCACGGCGATCATCGGCATCTCCCTGGCCATGCTCGCAGGCGGCTCCCTCGCCTCGTGGCTATTGGGCCGGTATCTGCGCTCGGTGACCCGGGGCTGGGGACCTGAACAATTGGCACAATTGTTCGCGTACTACGAGTCCGTCCTCCATTCGGTCCGCGAAGGAGTAGTGTTGATCGACACCGGCGGCAGGGTGGTCATGTACAACGACCAGGCTGCGGAACTGCTGGGACTGGAACGGTCCGACGTCGATCCCGCCGCAGAAGCCGCCCCGCGCCTTTCTGATCTGCCCCTCGATCCCAGCCTCCACCGCCTCTTCGAGTCCGGCCGGACGGCGCACGACGAAATCCACCTCACGGGGTCCCGGATCCTGGTGGTGAACCAGGCGCCGGCAGTGGGGCCGCCCGGAATGAGGGGCCGGCAGCGGCCTGCCGTGTTCGGGACCGTGGCCACGCTCCGGGACAGGACGGAAATCGAGTCCCTCGGCAGTGAACTCGAAACAATGAAGACCCTGTCCGACGCCTTGCGGGCCCAGACCCACGAACACGCCAACCGGCTGCACACCATCGTGTCGCTCATGGAGCTCGGGCGGACCACTGACGCCTTGGACTTTGCTACCAAGGACCTTGAACTGAGCCAGCAGCTGACCGACCACCTCGTGGCATCAGTGGACGAGCCTGTCCTGAGTGCGCTCATCATGGGGAAGTCCGCCGAGGCGCACGAACGCGGGGCGGAACTGACTGTCACGGTGACCGGCGGGGACGGCCTCCAGGGACTCGCCGTCCAGGACCTCGTGACCATTTTGGGAAACCTGCTGGACAACGCACTCGACGCCGCCACTGCCGCTCCCCCGCCGCGCAAAGTGGAACTGGGCATCGAATCCGGACCTGGAGGAACCACATTCACGGTGGCCGATTCCGGCCACGGCATCGATCCCGGCATCGTGGACGACGTCTGGCAATACGGATTCAGCACCAAGGCCGCCGGCATCGGCCAGGCGGGTCAACCCGGAGCTGCTTCCCGCGGAGTGGGCTTGGCCTTGGTCCGGCAAGCAGTTCAGCGGCTTGGCGGTACGCTGTCCATCAGCGAATCCACGAGCGCCTTGGGCGGTGCGTTCTTCCGCGTGGCGCTCCCCGCGCCGGACTCCAGGAAGGAAGCCGAATGACCGAAATCCGCGTCCTCGTTGTCGAGGACGAACCTATCGCCGCCGATGCCCATGGCGTCTACGTCGGCCGAATCGACGGCTTCACTGTTGCGGGAACGGCCCCGGACGGACAGTCGGCCCTGCGGCTACTCAACGAATTCGCCGTTGCGGGACAGCCGGTGGACCTCGTCCTGCTGGACATGAACCTGCCGGATCTGCACGGACTGGATGTTGCCCGCCGAATGCGCGCTTCGGGACTCCTTGCGGACATCATCGCCATCACCGCCGTCAGGGAAGTGAACATTGTCCGCAGCGCGGTGTCGATCGGCGTGGTGCAGTACCTCATCAAGCCCTTCACGTTCGCAACGTTCGCAGACAAACTCGCCAGCTACCGCACCTTCCGCGAGCAACTCGCCGCACCGGCGTCGGGCGCTCGGGCGAGTGGAGCCTCGCAAAGCGATGTTGACCAGGCGTTTGCCAGTCTCCGCGCGCCCACCGAAGTCCCACTGCCCAAGGGCCTTTCGGCCCATAGCCTGGAGTCCGTCAAAGACCTCCTGGCCAGCCTTGGCCGGGCCGTGTCGGCAAGCGAGGCAACTGTCGCCCTTGGGATGTCCCGGGTCACCGTGCGCCGCTATCTCGAGTATCTGGCCGACGCCGGAATGGCCACGAGGAATGCCCGCTACGGTACCCCGGGACGGCCGGAGAACGAGTACCGCTGGAACCGGAGTTAGCCCCCCGCGGTCGTTCGCGTTGCGAGGCCCGCTCTGCGACCCAAGTCCCCTAGAGAGCGCAGAGCCCGCGTCCTATTCGCACACGATGCCGCCTTCATCCGATCGTTCAGCGCCCTGGTTCCCGCCCATTCCTGGTTGGTCTATGTTCCCGGTTACAGCCATTGCACGCAGGCTGAGAGGTGGCGCCGGGCGGGCTCCCAATGTGCTTCCCCCGCTGACGTCAAGGGTGGCGCCCGTGGTCCGAGATGCGCGAGCGGAGAGCAGGAATGCGACGGCTTCGGCAACGGTCTCGGGGTCACTGATTCCGCCGAGCACGGCGAAGGTGGACAGGTACTCGCGGTGCCTCGGTCCAGGCGTTGCGGGACGCCAAGAGGTCCTTCGTTCCCATGCCCGCAGCGACGATGAGCCAGACGGTCTCGGCGAGATTGACTTTGTCATGAAGCAGCCCTTTGTTCTTGGCTTCATCGAGTTGTCTGAACACGAAGTCGCGCCAGACGGCGAACGGATCGAGTCGCCGTTCCGGAAAGTGTTGCCGGGACTCGCCCGCCAGCCGGACTCCAGCCCTGACGACAACATCGTTGGCCAGGTCATCGCCGATGGAACGAAAGACGAAAAGCAGCCGTTCAATAGGATCGCTGGTTCGTCGGACTGCTTCCCGTTGAGTTCGTCGCATGCATTCACGTTCGTAATCCAGGACAGCTGCTCCCACTGTGTGCATCGTGGGGAACCATTTCTTGATGTCTCCGACCTGCACGTGAACGATCGACGCGATCCGCTCAAGAGTGACGGTGATGTACGGTTCCGCGGCGAGCATCTCGGCGGCGGCCTGGAGAGCAACGCCGCTCGATGATGCGTCGCGCCCGAAGGCCCCGGCGCCGCCCGGACAATCGTCGGAGCGCTGACCCGGCACGCTATTCGATCTGCTCACGGCTGAGGGCCTTCCTCGTAGGCCAACGCTGCCCTCGCCGTTACCCCGGATGGTGCCTTTGCGTCGACCAGCACATCGTGGAGTTGCCGGCCGGTTCGGGCGAGGGGGCGGTCTCGAACGAGACGCGTGGATGTATGAAGAGATGCGGGCACCCGTGTCGGGGGAGAAGGGAGTCTGAGCTGCATGGTGCGCATCCACAGATTGCCCGCGGCTGATCTGCTCGTCTGCGCTGACTCGTAGATGGCAACCTGAGTGAGCTGTCCCATGGTCACCAGGTAATCGACGGCCGTCAGTGCGGGCCAGAAGGCTGACTCCAGCCCTCCCGGTGTCCGCGCGTCTGAGGCCGGGCTGGAAAACTCATGCTCTGCGCTAAGAGTTTGGTGGGTTGCTTTGTAGGCGGTGAGGAGTGTTCGCGAAACTGTGTTCCTATAGAGCCCGCCATATACAGTGCTGCCAGCGGGCGGCGACCAGTCTCAAATCAACACTCTGAACCCAGCAGTTTCCCAGCACCCCTGGGAAGTCGACCGGGTCCGATTGTTCAAGGAGCACCAACGGAAGAACGATCGCGTCGACCGAACTCAGGTGTGCCACGCGGGCACTACCGTCGGGGTTGGTCGACCAGTCCCGCGGATACAGAACCGAACCTACGGCTTCGAGTGGGTGCCCTGGTCTATTACGGCCGGAGGCTCCCACCAGGTGGGACACCCGGCGGTAACCCGCAGCGAAGTAGCGGCCGTTCGCCGGGCCAAGAGCCTCCTCGATCAAAACCCCAATCATGCTTCTACGTTACAGAGCTATCTGTATTTTTAGAAGCATTTTCCCGGTTGTGCGCCAAGGGCGCTTGATAGGGTTACGTAGTGACGAATCATCAAACAGGGCGGCCTTTCGTCCCGGGCATTACGGAAGCCCTGATCCGGGCCGCTGAGCGCATCATGGTAACCGATGGTTTCTCAGGACTCTCCATTGACGGGCTCGTCACCGAGGTGGGCACGACGAGGCCTACGTTCTACCGCCGGTACCCCAGCATCGCCCATCTCGCCTTCGAGGTCATTGAGGCCCGCTTCGGAACGGGCATGCCGGTCGATACCGGTTCACTTTACGGAGATCTCCTAAAGCTTCAGCGCGAGGATATCGCCATGTTCGCTTCACCGCTTGTCCGAAACAATCTGCCAGGACTTCTAGAATCGGTTCGCACGGACCCGAGGGTGCGCGACAGGTACCGTGACGATTTCGTGGGCCCGCGGCGCGCGAACGTGGCCAGAGTGATGGCTGCGGCAGACGAACGCGGGGAGCTGGCCGATCGGAACGTCGATGTCGATTTGGTGTGTGACCTTCTTGTTGGCCCTATCCTGGCCCGCACCTTGCTGCCCGTGGCGGTGTCCGCCGATGACCGGCTCGCCCGCCAAACCGCACAATTTGTAGTGGGCTACCTCCAATCGACAACCACAGCGGACATGACGGAATCCAGCTAACAGCCGAGGGCAACCGCTGCGGGGTTGCGTCCGGACCGAAGTAGGACCGTTCTGGGAGGCAGGCGTTCAGCCTGATGTTGAACACACTCACACGCGGCTTGCGGCGCCGAGGGTGATCTCTCGATCGCTTCGTCCGGATACAGAGCCGTCATGTGTCACGACGATGACGGCTTTTCCGGCCTCGGCCAGGGTTCTGGTGAGGGCCAGGACATGGTCTCGGTTGAGGTTGTCGAGGGAACCTGTTGGTTCGTCGGCGAGGATCATCTGGCAGGGTTTGAGGATGAGTCGGGCGATGGCGAGACGTTGTTGTTCTCCGCCTGAAAGTTCATAGACTTTGCGATCCGGGTCAAGGTCGAGGCCTACCAGTTCCATCGCGTTTGCCCGGGATTGGCTTTTTTCCTTGCGCGTGCCCGGGGTGTAGGTTTGTGCGATCTTGAGGTTTTCAGTCAGGGTCGCGTTGTCGATCAGGGCGTAGTTCTGAAAGAGATATCCAAGGCGCAGCCTCAGGAGTAAGCGAGCGCTGCGGCTACCCGGACGAGGGGCGCGGCGGCCGAATAACTTGATCTCGCCCTTGTCAGGGTGATCAAGCAGGCCAAGCATGTTAAGGACGGTTGTCTTCCCACTTCCGCTTGGACCTGTAATGGCGACGATCTCGCCTGGGTGGACCTTCAGACCCAGGTCCGAGATGATTTCATGGCCGCGGAAGCCTTTGTGGACTTTCAGGAGTTCGCATACGACGTCGGACATTAGATTTCCCCTTTCAGGATGTTCGGAGTGCGCCGCCGTTCCGTGAGCCACAGGACGCCTACAGCGACCAAGCCCTGAACGGCGCTGACGGCAACAGCCGCGGTGAGCGTGGAGCGCGGCCCGGTGTCGGCATAGGAGAACGGCCGGAAACCGGCCAACACCAGCCCGGAACCGAGCACGGCCTGGACGGCCCACACAATTGCTCCAAGCTTGATGAACTCGCGGTAGCGCCTCCATGTTGACAGGCCGAACAGGCCACGGACGACGATCTTGCGCGCGAACCGCTCAAAAGCGATCGTCAATGTCTGTGCGGTGACAATGATGAGCAATACCACCAGAGCGGCCAGCACGATCGTCGTGTTGCGGGGCTCTCCTGCAGGTGGCCGATCCTGGCGAGCTGATATTCGTTGATGGTCACCAGATGGCGCAGGTTGTCGTCCAGGCCCAGCCTTTTGAGGAGTGGCTGGAGGGCGGTGATCGTGGCCTGGGAGCTCCCTCCTACCAACGGAACCTTCAGTCCGGCGCTGGCGTCACCCGTGACGGCGTTGAGCCGGTCCACGCCCAGACTGTTGGCCCGCGTGATGACTTCAACGATGGGGTCCTCCACCGAGCCACCGGAGGAGGCAGCGACGTCGGGGTTTAACGTGAAAATTCGCTGACCGTTGTCCGTCCAGATGATCCGCACGCGGTGATCTTGCGCAGCCGCGCTTATGTCGCGGTGGAAGATCGTCTTCTCGGCGAAGAGTGCGCTATCGCGTTGGGCCCGGAAATATGCAGTGATCTCTTGTTCCTGGGAGCGGAATTGCTCGGGCACGAGCAACATCCACGACGATTCACTCTCATCGACCGTGATCGGCTGACCGTTTGTGTCACGGATCGGGTATGTGTGGAGGTAGGCAGGATTTACCTGCATCGATCGGTATTGGCCGGCCTGTTGATCTTGCTGGAGCGCCGTCTTTGAGTATGCGCCGGCGTAGACATACAGGGCCCCCAGGGTGCTGAGTGCGTCGTAGAGGTCTGTCGCTTGAACGATAGATGAACCGGGCTGGCCGGTCTGCAGGTCCACGGCATCGTTGCCGTTGCTCACCGGAGCGAAAACACCGTACCCAGTTGTCGAGGTCCAATGTTGCAGCGAGTCGCGTTCATTGTTGATTACATCCACGTTCGACCAGGCACCCGCAGCTACCACTACAAGGGCCGACGAAGTCACAACGGACAGTGCGATTCCTGCACCAAACAATGCTCTGGTGTCACGTCGGTTCTTCAACGCATCTGAGACTCGCATCCTTGCCACGTAAGGTATGGTCAGCAAGCTGGCCGCAGCGAGCAAGCCCACGGCAATTATCTGGTCGAAGACCACAACTGCAACGAATCCTCTGTCCGCGCCAGGCAGAAGGGCCGAGATGGAACCGAGAGCGACGCCGGAGGCAGTGCCGACAATAATTACCGGGCGACCCGTTATCGTCCACCACACCCTGGTCGCACCATAGCCAAGCAAGCGCATCGCGCCAGCTCTCTTTGCCTCATATAACTGTCGGTAGACAGCAAGCACCGCGGTGAGGAGAAGCCCGGCGAGAACCGCGAGTTGCAAGTAGACCGGTGGGACGTTTGTCGGGACAATCAATTGCTGATTCGGTGCGTTCAAATCCGAGGCCACGAAGGTCCGTCCGGCAATGTGAGTGGTGAGCGCGGCAGCTGCTGCGTCCATAAAGGCCGCGCACCCGGCTGGCCCACACTCGGCATAGTAGGTTCCCGGCGCAGGCATCGTGTCGAACGCTGTCCGTAGTGGACGGAATGAGAAACGCTCTCCCTCCCCCAGGACACGCAGGACACCAACCGTGTTCGCGTTGTTGTCCGATGACGCGACCGAAGCGACGCCTTCCTGCGACTCTAGGACGGTAAGGAATCTCCCAGATGAGAGGGCGGCACCGTCGAAGACGCGAGTATCCGGCTGGGTCAAAAGCACGTACTGAGTCACGAACGCGTGGTCGTTTTCATCCACCCCGACCACCGTCCTGAAAACGTTGCTGCTGGTGGCTACAGCTGCGCTTCTCAACGCGGACAGCACAGCATCGGGATCTGCTGCGTCGCTCGGGACTGAAAACGCCTGTCCGGCATCGGCTGCCGCGCGCGCGATAGCCGTGCGTTCCTCATTGATTCCGTTCACGAAGCTCACACCAAATGTTGCAGCGCACACTGCGATCACCAGTCCCAGCAGGACATGTTTCATCGGCGTACCACACCTTCAACTCTTCGACATTTCGGTTCGCCGCCCACAAACAAAGGGGTCGGCGGGCCCGAAGAGGACCCGCCGACCGACAACCGCTGTGACGGCATCTGCACATCGGGGATGGCTGCTGCTCAGTAGGTAGCCCAATATTGGGCGGCATTCTCGCCGGCACCGCACTGGGTATCAGCGTTGGCCCAGTTATTGGCATTGGCATAGATCTTGACATTGTTCGTGCCGCCAATAGCCGTAGCGGAGTGGTACGCGGTTGGATGAACGTAGTGAGACCAGACGTTCTTGAACCACGGTGCTTGGAACGAGGTCCCGTAACTCCAAGGGCCGCCACCGACGTTGGTGATCGTTCCTGCAAGTGCGGGAGCTGCTGCGCCGATCGTCAACACACCGACCAGGGCTCCCCCGGCCAGCAGACGCTTAACTTTCATGACATCCCCATTCTTCTAGCGGCCGGAGTTGGCCCTTGTGGAGTAATGATTCGCCTCAGCCGTATCGATGTACGGCCTCGTCGATACAGCCTAGTGTGTAATGTAATGTTCCTTGGAGTCAATGGGTGAGCTCATCGGGATCCAGTTCCCAGATCGGCGAAGTCAACGTCCCGCAGGACAAGGGCCACAGTAGGGCGATCGGCCGACCCCATCGCCGCCAAACACCAACCGTTCAAGCACTAACTCCACCTCGCACCAGCCGAGGTACTCGGCCGCCTCGCAACGAAGACCCATTCACAGGTGCCATGTATACACGGGACGAAAAATATCGCCTTTTCCTTGTCAAAAGCTAGGCTTGATCACCATTTGTGTATACACTGAGGACGTCCACCCAGCGAAGGAGGGTCCATGCGTGCCAGCGACAAAGCCTATGCGGCCCTGCGCGAAGACATCATTGAGTGGCGCTTGGCACCCGGAACGGTCCTCGCAGAAGTGGAACAATCCGAACGCCTGGGCGTGTCCCGCACACCGGTCCGGGAGGCACTGAGCCGGCTCAGCGCGGAAGGCCTGACGACGGCGGCAGGCGGCCGCGGCGTCGTCGTCACCGATATCTCGCTGGACGACATCGACGAACTGTTCGAGCTGCGCGAAACCCTGGAAGGCAAAGCCGCTGCCCTCGCCGCGGAACGCGGTGAACGCCCGGTGTTCGAGCAACTCCACGCCAAGCTCCTCCGGGCACCGGAGATGCTCAACGACAGCGACCCCTCCCGGCACGACTATTACGCCCTGGTGGGAAGGCTCGACGAAGCGATCGACGAGGCCATCTCCAATTCCTACCTCGCCCAGGCCATGCGCAGTCTACGCGTCCACCTCGTGCGGGTCCGCCGCCTCGCGGCCGACGACGACGAACGCCTCCATGCCGCCGCGGCCGAGCACGCCGCGATCGCCGAAGCCATCGCGGCAGGCAACCCCCGGCTCGCCGAAGCCGCCACCACAGTCCATCTGCACCGCAGTCTTTCCCACGTCAAAGCCACCCACACCCCTCACTAGAAGGAGCACCATGGTGAAGAACAACCACGTCCGCGTCTACAAGAGCGAAGAGAACCTTGCCCGTGAGGAGCAGCTGGCGCACAAGCTCGCCACTGTTGCCGCTGACCCCGTCGAGGTGACTCCCGAGGTCACGGACATGATCATCAACCGGATCATCGACAATGCCTCGGTTGCTGTCGCGTCATTGAACCGTGCCCCGATCATCGCTGCCCGGGCGCAGGCCCTGACCCACGCGCCGACCACCAACGGCAAAGGTTCGTCGGTCTTCGGAATCAGCGACAAGGTCTCCCCCGAGTGGGCCGCCTGGGCAAACGGCGTCGCCGTCCGCGAACTCGACTACCACGACACGTTCCTGGCCGCGGACTACTCCCACCCGGGGGACAACATCCCGCCGATCCTCGCCGTGGCCCAGCATGTCGGATCGAGCGGCAAGGACCTGATCCGCGGCATTGCCACCGGCTATGAAATCCAGGTGAACCTGGTCAAGGCCATCTGCCTGCACAAGCACAAGATCGACCACGTAGCGCACCTCGGCCCGTCCGCCGCCGCCGGCATCGGCACCCTCCTGGGCCTGGACGTCGAGACGATCTTCCAGTCCGTCGGCCAGGCCCTGCACACCACCACGGCCACACGGCAGTCCCGCAAGGGCGAAATCTCCACCTGGAAGGCCCACGCCCCCGCGTTCGCGGGCAAGATGGCAGTCGAGGCCGTTGACCGCTCGATGCGCGGCCAGACCTCCCCCGTGCCCATCTACGAAGGCGAAGACGGCGTCATCGCTTGGATGCTGGACGGCCCGGACGCCTCCTACGAGGTCCCGCTGCCCGAAGCCGGAGAGCCCAAGCGGGCCATCCTGGACACCTACACCAAGGAACACTCCGCCGAATACCAGGCCCAGGCCTGGATCGACCTCGCCCGGAAACTGCACGGCGAGCACCCCGAAGCCACGGATCCGGCCAACGTGAAGTCCGTTCTGATCAAGACCAGCCACCACACGCACTACGTGATCGGTTCCGGCGCCAACGACCCCCAGAAGTACTCGCCCAGCGCGAGCCGGGAAACCCTGGACCACTCGATCCCGTACATCTTCACCGTCGCGCTGCAGGACGGCACCTGGCACCACGTCCACTCCTACAGCCCCGAACGCGCCGGCCGCCCCGACACCGTGGAACTCTGGCACAAGGTCACCACCGTGGAAGACCCCGAATGGACCCGCCGCTACCACTCCCTGGACATCGCGGAAAAGGCCTTCGGCGGCACCGTTGTCATCACACTCACGGATGGAACGGTGATCACGGATGAGATCGCCGTGGCCGACGCCCACCCGCTCGGCGCCCGGCCCTTTGCCCGCGAGCAGTACGTGAACAAGTTCCGCACACTCGCCGCGGGCCTCGTCGAGGCGTCCGAGATCGAGAGGTTCCTCGCCGCCGCCGAGGCCCTCCCGGACCTGGGACCGGGCGAACTGGACCAGCTGAACATCACCGCGGCACCCGGCGTCATCGACCTTGCCGCCGCACCGAAGGGACTCTTCTAGATGCTCTACTCCAAGACCACCCCGGAGCAGAAGCGCCTCGCCCTGCGCGGGATGCTCGCTTCCGGGACCATCCAGCAGTTCCCCGGAGCGTTCAACCCGCTCTCGGCACGACTGATCGAGGAGAAGGGCTTCCCCGGGGTCTACATCTCCGGCGCCGTCCTCGCCAACGACCTCGGCCTTCCGGACATCGGTCTCACCACCCTCACCGAAGTGGCCACACGGGCAGGCCAGATCGCCCGCATGACCGAACTCCCGTGCCTCGTGGACGCGGACACCGGATTCGGCGAGCCGATGAACGTGGCCCGCTCCATCCAGGAACTGGAAAACGCCGGGCTGGCCGGTTGCCATATCGAGGACCAGTTCAACCCCAAGCGCTGCGGGCACCTGGACGGCAAGAACGTGGTCGACGTCGACACCGCCGCCAAGCGCATCCGTGCGGCGGCCGATGCCCGTCGCGACCCGAACTTCCTCATCATGGCCCGGACCGACATCCGCGCCGTCGAGGGCATAGAGGCCGCGCAGGAACGTGCCCGGGCACTGGTCGACGCCGGCGCGGACGCGATCTTCCCGGAAGCCATGAAGGATCTCAGCGAGTTCCAAGCCATCCGTGATGCAGTGGATGTGCCGATCCTGGCCAACATGACCGAGTTCGGCAAGAGCGAGCTATTCACCGTGGAACAGCTCCAGGGCGTCGGCGTGAACATGGTGATCTACCCGGTCACCTTGCTCCGCATTGCCATGGGGGCTGCAGAGCGTACGCTGGAAACGATCAAGGCCACAGGAACGCAGGAGGCGCAGGTGGAGAACATGCTCACCCGTGCACGCCTCTATGACCTCGTGGACTACGAGGCCTACAACCAATTCGACACGAGCGTTTTCAACTTCCAGGTTCCTGGGCTCAGCCGGTAACTGGATCAACCAAGGGATGCAGGCGCTCCGGGCTATTCCGGAGTGTTTGCCGATGAACGAAGGAGAACAGCATGGTAGCTGTTGAGATCAAGAAGGGCCTGGCCGGCGTCGTGGTTGACTACACCGCAATCTCCAAGGTCAACCCGGACACCAACTCGCTGCTCTACCGCGGCTACCCCGTGCAGGAACTCGCCGCCAAGTGCAGCTTCGAGGAAGTTGCCTTCCTGCTGTGGAACGGTGAACTGCCCACGCCGGAGGAACTTGCAGAGTTCACAGCCCGCGAGCGCGCGGGCCGCGCCCTTGACCCTGTAGTGAAGCAGGTCATCGATACTCTGCCGACGACTGCCCACCCCATGGATGTCTGCCGAACGGCCGCTTCAGTGCTGGGAGCACGGCACCCGCTGGCCGAGGTATCCACCCCCGAAGCCAACATGACCAAGGCAATTGACCTGTTCGCCGCCATGCCGGCAGTGGTCGCCTACGACCAGCGCCGCCGGCGCGCGGAGGGCCAGTCCATCGAACCCGTGGCACCGCGGGACGACCTCGGATATTCCGCGAATTTCCTGTGGATGACGTTCGGTGAGGACCCGGTGGACGAGGTCGTGAAGGCCTTCAACGTCTCGATGATCCTTTACGCCGAGCACTCCTTCAACGCGTCCACCTTCACGGCCCGCGTTGTCACCTCCACGCTCTCGGACCTGCACTCCGCGGTCACCGCGGCGATCGGTGCCCTCAAGGGTCCGCTGCACGGTGGCGCCAACGAGGCGGTCATGCACACCTTCGAGGAAATCGGGATCCGCACCGAGGAATCGCTCGATGAGGCCGCCGGCCGGGCGAAGACCTGGATGGAGCACGCCCTTGCGCAGAAGAAGAAGGTCATGGGATTCGGGCACCGCGTCTACAAGCACGGGGACTCCAGGGTGCCCACCATGAAGGCAGCGCTGGACAAGATGATCGCCCACTACGGCCGGCCGGAGATCCTGGGCCTGTACAACGGGCTGGAACAGGCCATGGATGAGGCCAAGGCGATCAAACCCAACCTCGACTACCCCGCCGGTCCCACGTACCACCTCATGGGCTTCGACACCCCCACCTTCACCCCGCTGTTCGTCGCGAGCCGCATCACCGGCTGGACCGCACACATCATGGAGCAGCTCGGATCGAACTCCCTGATCCGTCCGCTCAGCGAATACAACGGCGTGGATGAACGGCACCTGCCGTAATTTCACCAAGTACGACGCCGGGCCGGTCACCCGCCTGGGACGTGGCCGGCCCGCCGTCGTTATTGTCCTGTAGCCAGGTTTGCTAATCGGTGAGTACGAGGCTCGTCATCATGAGCTTCAGCTTTGCGTACTCGGGTGTCCCCATGTAGGCCATGGCTTCGTGCATGGTGTCGAAGACCGGAGCTCCGGGACCTTGGATGCTCCTGTCGGCAAAGGACAGGGAGCCCTTGGGGGCCCCACTGACCACTGCGTACATCAGGGTCGGGCACGTGTCCGTCAGCTGCCCGCTGGACTTGTCGACGAGACCAACTTCATAGCTCAAGCCTTTGCCCACCGGGGTTTGGTCCAGCACGCGGTATGAGAACCTGGCACCTGCTGCTTCCGCCCAGGAATATCCCATGGTGAAGGAATCGAGCTCCGTCACTTTGTAGCGCTCACTGGGACCGCAGGCGCCACCGAGGCCACCTCCGGAGCCGCGGTACAGCTGGGCGACCCTCTTGCCAGACTCGTTGGTGACGTCAATCCCCAAGGCCGGGAATTCCGCCGTCCCCGCGGGCACCTCGGCCGCTGTCCATCCCGTTGGCAAATCGAACTGGACCTTCGCAGCTTGGCTTGTGTAAATAGAGGAGACCACAGTTTTGCTGGGCTTCAGGGACAAAGAGCTCAACATCCGCTTCATATCCTGGTAATCCTGCGTCTGCATGTAGGCCCGTGCCTCCGCCATGGTGTCGAAGACGAGAGGCGCGTTCGAGCCGTCTGCGGCCATCGCCCAAGTGTCACCAAATTCGACCAAGGGAACGTTGTCCGGTCCGGTAATGCCATTGATTTGGTGGCACACAGGTGTTCCGGGCAACTCATGCTCCTCCGAGAGCGCGACTGTGCCGTAGACGCGATCGCCTTCGATCACAGTGAATGTGAAACGAGAGGGACCAAGCGCGGAGCCCTTGGCTCCTGAAAACCATGCGACCTTGTCTGCCTTCTGCGGGATATCCAGATCCACCGAATCCAGGACCGTGACCGGCTTTGGAGAGTACGGCTTGGGATTGGCACAGCCACCAATAGCCCCGTCGTAGACCAAGTTCAGCACCGCCACCTGCTTGTTCTCTGCATCCCGTATTGAAGCCTGGTTGTACGATCCGCCGGCAATCATCGTCGGTCGCTCCACTACGAACCAGCTCTCAGGCAGCTCGAACGTCGCCTGCGATGTCGCGTCTGTAAACGTCTTCCACCGGACAGCGGGGGCCATGCTTACAGTTGGGGTTGGTGTTGGTGTTGGTGTCGCAGTGGGCGTTGCGGAGGTTGACGGGGTGGCGGAGGGAGCCGGAGTCACATGCCCGGAATTGGCCGGAGCAGGAGCCCCGGTCAACGCGCCCAGATTCGACACCACCAGCACACCAGCCGTTACGGCAGCTGCAGCGATAGTGAGCAATCCAGCAATGCGCATGGCGCGCTGCCGCTTGGCATCGGCCAAGGACCGGACGTCCGGCGGCATCTTGTCAACGGCTTCGGAACGGTCCGTGACAATTTGCCGCAGTACCGTCTCGGCGTCGGGGACCGCAGCTGGATCTGCTTTCAACGGATCAGTTGCGGAAATCAAATTCTTGATGGCATCCATTTCATGCCCCCATTTTCTGTGAAGCGGTTTCGGCCCGGACCGGCATGGCCTTCCGGAATGCCTCGCGGGCTCGGTGTAGACGCACCTTGGCGGCCGATTCGCTACACTGCAGCACGCCGGCGATTTCTGCGATCGAGAGTTCATCCCAATACGCGAGTTGCAGGACGTCACGGTCCTTTTCCCTCAAAGCAGCCATGGCATGTTCCACAACTTCGTTGCTTTCGGCAGTAGCACCGGTGGCACCTGCGGATTCCCTAAGCCGCAAATGCAATGCCTGCTGACGTTCGTGGCTACGGTAGGCGTTCCCCAGCAGATTCCGAGCTACGGCGAACAACCACGCGGGTTCAGTCGCCCTTGCTTCATCCCATTTTTGCCATGCCACGCGAAACACGTCCGCCGCGAGCTCCTGCGCTAATTCCGCATCTGAAACGCGTCGTCGAACAAAGCCGAAAACGCGTGGGTAACAGTCCTTGTGAAGCGTGATAAACGCCAGCTCCCGTTCCGAAAGCATGGTCCCCCCTTGAAGTTTTAAGCCTGTGGTTACCGGCTACGAGGGTAATTTCCAAGAAGCCGGACAAAGTTACATTTCCAACCAAGCTTTCTTGAAGATTCCTCGCAGCTAGCGCGCTGCTCCCGAATCCAGCCACTCGCCAGTGTGAACTTCGGCGACACTTTCGTTGTCATCAGCAAGCACGACTTCAACTGCGATGCGTTGACCGGAAATCATGGCGGGAAGCCAGTGTTCGGCGTCGGCCCACATCCGCTCGACAGGTAGTCCTTTCACCCGGTACCAGTGCGGCGCTATTTCATCACTTTCGGCGGGTTCGCCGGTCCATCTCCCGCTCAGGTACACCGTTGTGAACATGTTCCACTCGGGCTTGGCAGGGAAGACGAAATCCACTGTCCCGGCAGGAATGAGATCCTCTTCTTCCACGTGGACGAAGATCTCCTCCTGAACTTCCCGGCATACAGCCTCGGCGGCTGTCTCTCCGGATTCCACGTGTCCGCCGACGCCCACGATTTTCCCCGTGCCGAAGCCGGTCTTCTTCCGGCCCAGGAGCACCTCCTGTCCGGCGTCGCCGTCGCGGAGCAGGAAGCACAGGGTGACGTGGGCTGCAGTCATTGACCAAGCCTAACTCTGCGGGGCTTCGCAAGTGTGTCCTTGCTACAGTTGGCCCATGAGCGTGGATGGGGGTGAAGGTCCCACGACGGCGAGTGCCCCGCCGGGAGAAGCAGATGCCCCGGGGAGCGAGGCGAGTGCCCAGGCAGCGGACGCTTCCGAGGCCTGGCTGCCGGGCTGGCTGGTCCGGCATCCGCTCTACGCCGGGTGGGCATGGACCGGTTTCTGGGCGGTGTTGATCATCCTCGATGAATTCCTGGACCTGGCCGGCTGGAGCTGGTACCTGCTGGTCGGCATGGCCGCGCTGCCGACCCTTCTGTCTACACTCGCGGTGCTGAACGCTACTCCCCGCAGGCATTTGAAACCACAAAACGAATCAGTGCTTGGCCACTTCTTCGTGAGATTCCTTGCCTTGGTGACTGCATTCCTCGTGTGGGGCGTCTCAGTGGTCATGAGCGCCTCGATCTCCACGACTGTCCAGGCCGCAGTGGGAAATTCCGAGCGCGAAGTGACGGCCCTCGGCTTCAACTTGCTCGTGGCAGCAGTCCCGCTTGTCATTTCGGTCCTGTGGATGGCTTTCATCGTCCGCTGCGCGTGGTTCCTGCGACGTTTGCGTGGCTGGAGCCAAAGTCCCGCCAGCTCACGGGTGCCAAGGAAATTCCTGCGCTCCCGGCCTGATCTGAGGCGGGTGGTTGTCGGCTTGGCGCACCCGGGCCTTCTGCTCGTGGCCGGCCTCGGGATGTCCATTCTGGCGCTGTTCTTGAACGCGGTGGAGCTGACCTTCAAGGTCTTGGCGTAACCGGACCGCGGTAAGTCTCCAGCGTGCAGCGCGAGGGGTCAGCCGAGCGCCCGCGGATGCGCAGCCGCATACACCTCGCGCAATGTGTCGGCAGTGACCAAGGTATACACCTGTGTGGTGGTCACCGAGGCATGGCCCAGGAGTTCCTGCACCACCCGGACATCGGCGCCGCCCTCAAGCAGATGAGTGGCGAAAGAATGCCTCAGGGTGTGCGGGGAGACATCCTTGGTGATGTTGGCCTTCTCGGCCGCAGTCTTGAGAATGGTCCAGGCGCTTTGCCTGCTGATCCGGCCGCCGCGGGCATTCAGGAACAGCGCCGGGGTGCCTTTTCCTTTGGCGGCCAACGCAGGCCTTCCGCGGACCACATAGGATCCGACGGCGCGGGCACCGTAGGACCCCAGCGGCACCAAGCGCTCCTTGGAGCCCTTTCCGAAGAGCCGCACGATCGCGGGCCAATCGGCCTCCGCCTCGAGGGAGACATCGTCGACGTCAAGCCCCACCGCTTCGCTGATGCGGGCACCCGTGGAGTAGAGGAACTCCAAAAGTGCCCGGTCCCTCAACCCGGTGGCGGTATCGGCACCGGCGGCTTCGAGGATCCGGGTCACTTCGCCGACGCTAATGGCCTTCGGCAGACGCTTGCCGGGCATTGGCGGGTGGACATCGCTCGCGGGGTCCGCCGTCGTCGTTCCCTCCAGGGCCCAGAACTTGTGGAGGCCCCGGACGGCAACCACGGTGCGTGCCGCCGAACGGACGCCGAGTGCGGCGCCGCCGTCTGAGCCGTCGGCCAGGGCCTGGACAAAGGCGGTGACATCGTGGCGGGAGATATTTCCCGGCTTGTCGACACCGGACCCTGCCAGGAAGTTCGAATAGCGGGACAGATCCCTGCGGTAGGCGGACAAGGTGTTGCTTGCAAGGCCGCGTTCCACGCCGAGGTGCTGCAGGTAGTCCGTGACGGCCCGGTCAATGGCGGTCTGGACCCTGGTCTCCGCGAGCTGGGGCACGGTCAGCGCTGGCTCGGGTGGGCGGGCCAGGGAGCGTTGGCCGGCCGCAGGTTCCTGAAGCCGTCGGCGCGGGCAGCTGCGACGGCGAGGATCCCGACGACGGCGGACGGGTTGTGCAGGCGGCCTTCCAGCACTGCCAAAACAGCTTCATCGAGAGGCACCCACACCAGCTCGATTTCGGATTCCTCCTCCGTGCGGACGTGGCGTTCGGCCTCGGGCACGTCTCCCAGTCCCCGCGCCAGATAGATTCGGATCGCCTCGCTCGAGGATCCCGGTGAATTGAAGAAGTCGGCGAGGACATTCCACGTGGCTGCGGTGAGATCTGCCTCTTCTGCGAGCTCCCGGGCTGCGCCGACTACGAAGTCTTCGCCGGCCACATCAAGAAGCCCGGCAGGAATCTCCCACAGATCCATGCCTACGGGGTGGCGATATTGCTTGAGCAACAGGATTTCGCCGTCGACATTCATCGGCAGTACCGCTACAGCGCCAGGATGGTCGATGTAGTCGCGGACCAAAGTGCCGGTGTCTTCGCCCAGCTCGAAGGCGTCACTGACGACGTCCCAAATACGGCCTTCATAGACCTTGTTGGACGACAAAAGACGGCGCGGGCTCGGCATGTCCGAAACCCTCCGAAAAGTGCTGGGGGTTTCAGAAATACCGGGCATCGCGCCGTCCTTCATTTCGTGTGAGCGATTACTTCGCAGCGACCTTGCGGGCTGACTTTGCTAGCGAATCCACGCCTGACTGACGCTCAAGCGCAGCCTTCACGAGGCCGGCAAACAGCGGGTGGGGGCGCGTGGGGCGGGAGCTGAGCTCGGGGTGGGCCTGAGTTGCAACGTAGTACGGGTGTACTTCGCGCGGCAGTTCCACGAACTCAACCAGCTTGCCATCGGGAGACGTTCCGGAGAACACGAGTCCCTCGGCTGCGATCTGCTCGCGGTACTTGTTGTTGACCTCGTAGCGGTGCCGGTGACGCTCGCTAACAGTTGTTGCACCATACGTCTCTGCGACCACGGAGCCTTCGTTCAACTTGGCTTCGTAAAGGCCCAGGCGCATCGTGCCGCCAAGGTCGCCCTTGCCGTCCACGATGTCGAGCTGTTCTTCCATGGTGGCGATGACCGGGTACTTGGAGTCAGGCTCGAACTCGCTGGAGGACGCGCCCTCGAGGCCGACCACATTGCGGGCGTACTCGATGACCATGCACTGAAGACCGAGGCACAGGCCCAGCACCGGAAGCTTCGTCTCGCGGGCGAACTTGAGTGCGCCGAGCTTGCCCTCCAGGCCACGGATACCGAAGCCCCCGGGAACACAAATGGCGTCGACGCCGGCCAAGGACTTGGTGGCGCCTTCGAGGGTTTCACACTCGTCGGACGGGACCCAGCGGATCATGACCTTGGTTTCGTTCGCAAAACCACCGGCACGCAAGGCCTCGGTCACGGACAAGTAAGCGTCCGGGAGGTCGATGTACTTGCCCACCAAGGCAACTTCTACGTGGTGCTTGGGGTTGTGGACAGCTTCGAGGAGCTTGTCCCAGCTGGTCCAGTCGACGTCCTTGAACGGGAGATCCAGGGCTCGGACGACGTAGGAGTCAAGGCCCTGGGAGTGCAGCGTCTTGGGGATGTCGTAGATGCTGGGAGCGTCGGCGGCGTTGATCACTGCGTCAATGTCGACGTCGCACATGCGGCCGATCTTTTCGCGCATAGCGTCAGGCACTTCGCGGTCCGAGCGGATCACAATCGCTTCCGGCTGGATGCCGAGGGAGCGTAGCGCGGCAACAGAGTGCTGTGTTGGTTTGGTCTTCAGTTCCTGCGAGGGGCCGATGTACGGCACCAAGGAGACGTGCAGGAAAAAGACGTTGTTCCGGCCGATGTCCTGGCGGACCTGGCGTGCGGACTCGAGGAAAGGCTGCGACTCGATGTCGCCAACGGTGCCGCCGATTTCGGTGATGATGACATCAGGAGCGTTCTTGCCCTCAGCGGGGAGGCGCATGCGGCGCTTGATCTCATCCGTGATGTGCGGGATGACCTGGACGGTGTCGCCGAGGTACTCACCACGCCGTTCCTTGGCGATGACTGTCGAGTAGATCTGGCCGGTTGTGACGTTGGCCGAACCCTCAAGGTTCTCATCGAGGAAGCGCTCGTAGTGTCCGATGTCGAGGTCGGTTTCGGCGCCGTCGTCAGTGACGAAGACTTCGCCGTGCTGGAAGGGGTTCATCGTGCCCGGATCCACGTTGAGATAGGGATCGAGCTTCTGCATAGTTACAGACAAACCGCGTGCCCGCAGCAGGTGGCCGAGGCTCGAAGCCGTCAGTCCCTTACCGAGCGAGGACGCCACACCGCCAGTGACAAAGATGTGTTTGGTCGTCTTGGACGAGCCCGGGAACCGGGAATTTACACGGGAATTTGATCGCTGCACCACGGAATTCGAGCCTATCATCAATTGCGCCTCCAAAGGATCCGCTAGCCGTTTTCCCAAATGCTCAATAGTCCCCTGCCATGGGCCAAGGATCAAGAGTAAAGTCCACCCGGACCGGCAAAACAGCTCAGCCGCCCGGGAATCCGCTACTTGGCCTCAGGTACCGCAGAAGGAGCCTCAGGGACAGGCGAAGGCGCTCATGTGACCGATGTCCCAGACGGCTGCCGGGCGGCTACGCCTGTTGGGGCAGAAGCTTCGCGTCGTCCAGCAATTCCTGGGCATGCGCACGCGCAGACTCGGAGTCTTCCTGTCCTGCCAGCATCCTGGCAAGCTCCTTCACGCGTTCCTCGTCATCGAGGAGTTGGACGTCGCTGGACGTGAAGCCCGTGGCGGTCTTGCCGTCGCTTCCCCTGACGGAGGTCTTGGTGACGCGGATATGTTGGTCGGCGAAGGCGGCCACCTGCGGCAGATGGGTCACCACCAGCACCTGGACGTGGCGGGCCAGCATGGCAAGCCGGCGTCCGATCTCGACGGCGGCACGCCCGCCCACTCCGGCATCTACCTCGTCAAAGACAAAGGTGGGCACAGGGTCCACAGCGGCGAGGACCACTTCGATGGCAAGCATGACGCGGGACAATTCACCACCGGACGCGCCCTTGCCGAGAGGACGGGCAGGGGCGCCCGCGTGCGGTTGCAGGAGGAAGGAGATGTCATCGACGCCGTGCGGCCCCAACTGCCCTTGGCTGTCCACCTCGATCACCAGGGTTGCGTCGGCCATCGCAAGCGCTGTGAGCTCCGCACTTACGCGCGCGGAGAGCTCCTTGGCCGCCTTTGATCGCGACTTCGAGATGCGCGCGGCTTGCTTTCGCAGCGTCGACTCCGCGGCGGTTACGTCGGCGTCAAGGGCTTCGATCCGGCTCGAGTCATCCTGCAGTTCGTCAAGCCGGGTCCTCGACGCTGCCGCCCATTCCAAGACCTCGTCGATGTTCGGAGCGTACTTCCGGATGAGTTTGGCCAGTGCTGCGCGCCGCTCCTCGATCTCCGAAAGCCGTTCGGGCCCCTCAGAGTCCAGGGACGCTTGGTAGCTGGACAGCTCCCCCGCTATGTCATTGATGAGGAAGCCGATCTCGGCGAGGCGTGCGGCGGCTCCCGCCAACGCTTCGTCATGTTCTGAAACCTGGTCCAATGCCCGTTTGGCCGAGTCAATCAGCGTCGTGGCATCAGCTGTCTCGCCGAATTCCTCCGAGATCAGGGCTTCATGCGCTGCCGCGGCGGCGATGCGGAGCTCTTCCACATTCGCCAGCTTCACTGCCTCGGCCTTGAGGGATTCGTCCTCGCCGGGCTGGGGATCGACGTCGTCGATTTCGTTGAGCGCGACCGCGAGCGATTCCGCCTCGCGCAGCCTTTCCCGGGCCTCGCCGCGGAGGGTATCGAGCTCCGCCTGGCTGGACTTCCAATGCCCGTAAAGCCCCTGATATTCCGTGAGCATCGCGGCGAGCTCGGCCCCGGCGAAGCGGTCCAGTGCGTGCCGCTGCGCCACGGCACCCTTGAGACGTATCTGGTCCGACTGGCCGTGCACCACCACCAGACTCTCGCCAAGTTCCGCCAGCACGCCCACAGGCGCCGACCGGCCGCCCACGAAAGCACGGCTGCGGCCGTCTGCGCCCACTGTGCGGGCCAGCAGGAGCTGGGTGCCGCCGTCGTACTCTTCCGCGTCGCCGCCGGCCTCTACGGCCCGTTCGACGGCGGCATGTCCCGGATCAAGCAAGAGCCGGGCCTCTGCAGAGGCCGACTTGGCACCGGAACGTACCGCGCCTGCGTCCGACCGGGCTCCCAGGAGGAGGCCCACGGCGGTGACCACCATGGTCTTACCGGCACCGGTTTCGCCCGTAACGACGCTCAGGCCGCGCCCCAACGGCAACGTGGCGTCGGTGATGACGCCGAGATCACGGATCCGGAGTTCCTCGATCATGGTTTACATCTCCTTTGTGGGGTCGGCCGCTCTGCCTGTCCGCACGTCCTGGGGCGCCGGCAAAGGGCTGGGCTTGAAGGTCCTGATCACGGGGGTAGGACCGGTGTGGATGTCAGCCGAACGGGGTGCCGGACCCCGCCAGCCGTGGATGGGGAGCTCAAACTTCCGCACGAGCCGCGCTGAAAACGGGGTCTGGTGGGTGCGGGCAAGCCGCACAGGCCGGGTGGACCTTGTTACTTCGATCCGTGCGCCGGGCGGGAGGTCCACGGAACGGCGGCCATCGCACCAAAGCACGCCTTGGGCGTCAGTCCGGGTGAGGATCTCCACTGCCAGCCTGGACCGCGGCGAAACCACGAGAGGTTTGGCGAAGAGGGCGTGGGCGCTGATGGGGACAATCACCAGGGCTTCAACCTCGGGCCACACCACAGGCCCGCCCGATGAGAAGGCGTAAGCCGTGGAACCCGTAGGGGTCGCGAGCACCACTCCGTCACAGCCGAAAGACGTCAGCGGACGTTCATCCACTTCGGTCACCACTTCGATCATGCGCTCCCGGTCGGCCTTTTCAATGGCGGCCTCGTTGAGGGCCCAGGTATGCCAGATCTTCTGGCCGCGGACCCACACCTGGACATCGATGGTCATACGCTCTTCCACCGTGTATTCGCGGCTCGCGATCCACTCGACGGTCTGGGCAAGATCGGCCCGCTCGCTTTCGGCGAGGAACCCGACATGCCCGAGATTGACGCCCAACAGGGGAACATCGACGTTGCGTACCAGCTCGGCAGCGCGCAGGATGGTGCCGTCACCGCCAAGAACCATGACGAGTTCGACGTCCTCCAACCGGACATCCTCGTGGAGGATCTCGATCGGCTTATCCACCACGCCGTAGAACCGTTCGATGTCGTCCAGTTCCGACTTCTGCATCACAGGGATCAGGCCTGAGTAGTGGAGTTGCCCGCAGGCATCCCAGGCCGCGCGAAGGGAGTCCTCACGCCCGGTGTGGGCAAGGACCAAAACGCGCCTGCTCATGGTGTTCTGCTTTCTTGTGGGTGGTCCAGAGTCGTTCCATCAGTGCAGCAACTTCCTCGTCCCGCTCTTCGATCTTAGGCAAGTCCGGCTGCATCCTGCGTTTTATCCACAGGAAGTACTCCACATTTCCGTCCTGGCCCGGCAAGGGACTCGGTGCCAGGCCACAAAGTTGAAGCCCTGCATCCACGGCCGCTTTGGCGACTTGGGCCACCGCGCGACGCCGTTCATGATCGGAGGTGACCACGCCGGTCCGGCTCAGCCGTTCCTTGCCGACCTCGAATTGAGGCTTCACCATGAGCACGAGGTCGCCCCCGGGTTCGGTGCACGCCGCGAGCGGATGTAGAACCAGGGTGAGGGAAATGAAGGACAAGTCTGCCACGGTGAGCGCGGCCGGCCCGCCGATCTGCTCGGGCGTCATGTAGCGGACGTTGACGCCCTCATGGACTGCGACGCGGGGATCGTTCCGCAGGGACGGCACCAACTGGTCATGCCCGACGTCGACCGCCACCACGTGCGCGGCACCTTGCCGGAGCAGCACGTCAGTGAAGCCACCGGTGGAGGCTCCGGCGTCGAGGCACCGCTTGCCTTCCACAAGAACAGAAGGGAAGGCAGCCAGTGCCCCGGCGAGTTTGTGTCCGGCGCGGCTGACGTAGACGTCCTCGGCGTGGGCTTGAACATCGATTTCCGTGTCTTCGGAGACTTGTTGCGCTGCCTTGGCGAGAACGCTTCCCCCGGAACTGACTTTTCCGTCCGCAATGAGTTTCGCGGCATGGGTCCGTGATCTCGCCAATCCACGGCTGACGAGTTCCTGGTCGAGTCTGGCCATGCTCAGCGTCTTTCGTCGTCGAGGGCCGCCAGCAAGGAGTCATGGATCTCGGCGTAGACCCTGTTGTGCTCGGCCACCGCCACAGTGGAGATGCCCGCCAGCCGCTCCAAGGCGGAATCCACGGCGTCGTCACCTGTCGCGGTAGTGTCGTCCGGCCATGGGGCATCGTGCGGTTCGACGCATTGCGGTTCGAGGCCGTCCAGATCGATGGCACTCATTTCGGCGGCGCTCTCCGGGTGATCGTTCAACTCGCTCATTGGACCAGTCTAGTTTTCCAGCCATTCGAGGCGCGGCGATGTAGCCTCTGCAGCCTCGGGGGTGGCCGCCCACCAGGCTGCGCATGCAGCGCGCCAGGCGTCCAGATCCTTCTCGGACCCGGAGACCTTGATCAGGCCATCGTGGACTTCGGCGGTTGCCTTTCCGCAGCGGAACGTGCTGTCCTCCTCGACGATCTCGGGGTACGGCTCGTACAGTTCCGTGAGATCAGCAAGCAAGTAGCCGGGGCGTTCCGAGCTGCGTGCCGCGAGGATGGACTCGGGCGTATCGACGCCGGTGAGGACTGCCGCCGTCGCGAAGCCCGCACGGTTGCCGCCAAGGATGTCGGTGTCCAGCCGGTCTCCGACGACGATCGGGCGCTCCGACTTGAGCCTCCGTGCCGCCGAGTGGAAGAGCGGGGCCTCCGGCTTGCCGGCTACCCGCGGCTGTTTGCCGGTGGCCGACGCGACGGCGGCGACGAGGGTGCCGTTTCCGGGAGCAATCCCGCGGGCCTGGGGAATGGACATGTCCGTATTTGTAGCCACCCAGAGGGCGCCTGCGGCGACAACGTAAGACGCCTCGGCCAGATCCTTCCACGCGATTTCCGGGTTGAAGCCCTGGACCACAGCCACGGGGTTCTCTTTGGCGCTGTGGACAGGCGTGAGGCCCACGAGTTCGATTTCGTGGGCCAGCGCCGGGCTGCCGGTAATCATTACCCGCGAACCCGGAGCCAGGAGTCCGGCCAAAAGATCCCCGGCGGCCTGCGAGGAACTGACCACTTGGTTATCCTCAGCAGGCGCGCCAAGTTCACGAAGGTGCGCGGCAACCTGTGCCGGAGTACGCGAGGCGTTGTTGGTTACATAACCCAGGCGCACCCCGACCGACTCAAGCCGCTGCAAGGACTCCACAGCGCCGGGAATGGCGTGCGGGCCTGCGTACACGACTCCGTCCAGATCGGACAGGACAGCGTCGAAACGCGAAACCAGCGAGGCCTCAGTCATTCTTGGTCTCTTCGCCGCCTTCGGAAGCCCCTTCTCCGTCTTCCTCGTCTTCTTCGGTGTCCTCGGTGTCCTCGACGGAATCGCGGTCCGACTCGGCGTCGTCGGATTCAAAGTAGTCAGACTCGACGTCGTCGAGTTCCACGTCGTCCTGCCCGGTGGATTCAGAGCCGACGACCGTCTCCGCGTGTGCGGGCGCCGCCTCGGACTTGCTTTCCTCGGCTCGCTCAGTGTCCTCTTCGATGTTCCGGAAACGAGGCTTGCGAGCTTCATTTTCATCGTCCTCGCCGAGGTCGATGATGTCCGGGTCCTCGAAGTCTCCAACGCCGAGGGCATTTTCAGCCACAACTGCCTGGCGCTGCCACTTGCCGGCTTCTTCCGTGCGGCCCACTGCCGTCAGGGCGTCTGCGTA
Source organism: Arthrobacter sp. SE2 (assembly GCF_058244265.1). Classification (NCBI taxonomy): domain Bacteria; kingdom Bacillati; phylum Actinomycetota; class Actinomycetes; order Micrococcales; family Micrococcaceae; genus Arthrobacter; species Arthrobacter sp. SE2. Next base: position 60,950 of record NZ_JBZAYA010000021.1, read on the forward strand.
GGCACGGAACAGGCGCGGGCTGTAGGAGAAGGCACGGTTGATGTCGAGCTGGATGATCTCCAGCTCGGCCACCGCGGCGTCCAACTGGCCAAGGTCGCTCCGGGCACCGGAAGCCACAATGGCTAGCTCAACCTTGCCGGGGGCGTCGAGGTCCTGTGCTTCGGGTGAACGGACGACGTCCAGCGCACGGTCCGGCCGCCCCAGGCCGCGTTCGCAGTCAGCCATGAGCGGCAAATGGACGTTGGAGCCGCTGATCCGGCGGTAGGTGCGGAATTCGCGAAGCGCCTCGCCATAGTGGCCGGCAGCGTAGGCGGTCAGGCCCACGGCTTCACGGACAGCGGCCAACCTGCCACCACGGCGGCTAGCGGCCAAGGCGTGCTGGAAGGACAGCTCAGGATCGATATCGATAAGGCGGCCTGCCATCACCAGGTGCTTGGCGACCCAATCGGCGTTCATGCCTTCAAGGGTCTTGATCTGGTGCTTCGTGACCCGGTCGAGTTCCTGGCCCGTGACGTCGTCGTCGATCTCGGGGGAACGCTCGCGGTCCGGGCGGTTGGCGCTGCGCAGATCCGCCGCGTTCGGAACCCGCGCGGGACGTTCTTCCCAGGAGCCGCCGCCGAAGCTGCGTCCCTCGCTACGTGGGCCATCGAACTTGCGGGGACCGCGCTCGGGGCGGTCGCCGAAGCTGCGGCGCTCTCCGTCGCCGTCGCGGCTCGGACGGTCGCCGAAGGGCTTACGGTCACGGTCGCCGAAGCTCGGGCGCGCATCCCCATCACGACGAGGACGATCACCGAAAGGTTTGCGGTCGCGGTCGCCGAAGGGCTTGCGGTCGCGGTCACCGTCGCGGCTCGGACGATCACCAAATGGCTTACGATCCCGGTCACCAAAGCTCGGGCGCGCATCCCCATCACGACGAGGACGATCACCAAAAGGTTTGCGGTCGCGGTCACCGTCGCGGCTCGGACGATCACCAAACGGCTTACGATCCCGGTCACCAAAGCTCGGACGCGCATCCCCATCACGACGAGGACGATCACCAAAGCTACGGCGCTCACCATCGCCCGCCGGCTTACGGTCTCGGTCACCGCCAGGAGCGCCGTCACGGTTGTCCCTGGAACGGAATCCTCGCGGGTCGCCCCCGGAATTGTTGTTGGCGCGGAACGGGCCGCGATCGCCACGGCCACCGCCGAAGTTGCCGCGGTTGCCGCCGTTGTGCTCAGCCATGATGGATTCCTCCTGTAGTGAGCTGACCACTGGCGCATGCGCAGCCGCTCTTATCCGTATTTTGTTCTCACGCCGCCGGGATCCGGCTCGTATCTCTTATGTAATTCTAGGTGAACAGCCATCCACGAACGCATTCGAGGGCCGCCTATTCAGGCTTCCCGTGGGAATCATCACAACCCAAGCATGACTGAGCACGTTCGGCTGGCTTGCAGATCCGAGTCCTCAAACAACGCTCGCTCACATATAACCGGTTCCGGCGGGACGCCAGCTCACATATAACCGGGTCCCGGCCGGACGCTAGCTCACATATACTGGGTCCCGGCCGGACGCTTGCTCACATATACCGGGTGCCGGCGCGACGCCGGTTCACTGCTGCTGAGGACGGGTCGGGGCTGGGGTCCGGTCCAGCTCGAGGGTGAGCAAGGGTTGGCCCCGACCCCGTTATATGTGAGCCGGCGTTGGTGGAAACCGGGTGATAGGTGAGCCGGCGTTGGTGGAAACCGGCTCATAGGTGAGCCGGCGTTGGTGGAAACCGGGTGATAGGTGAGCCGGCGTTGGTGGATATCGGGTGATAGGTGAGCCGGCGTTGGTGGATACCGGCTCATAGGTGAGCGGGGGTGTGGGATTTCCGGCCCATGGGTGGGCGGGGGTCTGATAACCCAAACCCTCGCTCACATATACCGGGTGCTGGCGGGGTGCCGGCTCGTTTTTGCCGGGGGGTGTTTTAAAGG
>NZ_JBZAYA010000022.1:0-56368 GCF_058244265.1 Arthrobacter sp. SE2
CCGCCGCCGGCCCCCCCGGCCCCCCCCCCCCCCCCCCCCCCCACCCCCCACCCCCCCCCCCCCCCCCCCCGCCCCCCCCCCCCCCCCCCCCCACACCCCCCCCCCCCGCCCCCCACCCCCCCCCCCCCCCCCACCACTGTATTTAAGGCAGGTATTTAGACTGCCCTTAACGTGGATTTCTCCAAGAGTTCACGCGGCCCGGCTGACGGCGGCTTCGGCCAACTGCCTGAGCGCGGTAAGCGGGAGTTCAGCCAAGGGGAGGCTTTCCAACGCCTCGAAAGCTTCGTTGCTGAGTTCCTCGATCATGGATTCCGTGGCTTCGAGCGCTCCGCAATCCACGATGATCCGCCGGATCTCGGCAACCTCGGCCTCGCCAAGGTCCTGCCGTCCGAGCATGGTATCGATGTAGTTCGAATCAGCAGCCCCGGCCTGGTTGATGGCGAAGCCCACCAGCACAGTCCGTTTGCCTTCGCGGAGGTCATCTCCTGCAGGCTTTCCTGTCGTCCCGGGGTCTCCGAACACCCCCAGGACGTCGTCGCGGAGCTGGAAAGCTTCACCAAGGGGCAACGCGAAAGCGGAATAGCCTTGCAAGAGCTCTTCGCTGGCACCGGCCAAGGCGCCACCCAGGGCCAAGGGGTGTTCCGTTGAGTACTTCGCCGATTTGAATCGGATGATGGACTGTGCGCGGCGGACGGCACCAGCGCGGTCCCGCACGGGGCCCGCAACTTCCTCCAGGATGTCCAGGTATTGGCCGGCCATGACCTCGGCGCGCATCAGGTTGAAGATCCGCCGCGCAGGCGTGCCTGTTGCAGCCCTGCCACCAATCTCGGTGAACGCTTCCTCGCTGAACGACAGGCAGAGGTCTCCGGTGAGGATCGCGGCCGCATGTCCGAAGCGTTCGCTGTCGAGGGCCCAGCCCTCGCCCTCATGGAGCTGGCTGAACCGCTTGTGGACGCTTGGACCGCCACGCCGGGTGTCAGAGCGGTCGATGATGTCGTCGTGAATCAGGGCTGCAGCCTGGAAGAGTTCCAAAGCGCAGCCGGCAGTAATGATGTCCGGATGTGCGGACTCGCCTCCGGCACCTCGCCACCCCCAGTAGCACATCAAGGCCCGGAGCCGTTTGCCACCTGTCACGAGGCTCGTGATTGAGCCCATGAGGGGAGCGACATCGGGGGAGATGGTGGCCATGGTTTCTTGTTGCACCCCAAGGAAACCGTTAAGTTTGGCCGCGACGTCGGCCACGAAACGGCTCTGTTCCGAACCCAGGCTCTCCGTGGTCACTTGATTGACCCGGCGGCCACGTTGGCACCGATGGTGAACGTGGATTTGCCCGCTGTTTCCACTACCGAGATATTCACGGTTTCATTGTCGCCACGGAGGAAATCCTTTGATTTGATACTTCCCACGGTGCTGCCGGGAACTTCCTTAAAGCCCTGCGCCGTGAGCGCTGAGGTATAAAAAGCCACTACTGCGTCCGATGGGGACGCAATGGTGCCGACCAGGGCCACCGACGCCGGGGAGGAGTTCTTGTCGAAACTGCTGGATTCCACCGCTGCCTTGGGCATCAATGGAATCAGTTGCTGCGGGAATCCCGGAACCAGGGCGCCGACCGTCGCCGAAGCTCCTGCGGCCGCCGTGGACGTGGTGGCCGGCGCCGGACTTGCCGAGGCAGTGGCCGCCCCGGACGATGTTGGCGCAGCCCCTTGGGATGCCGTGCCTGCGGGGGACGACCCGCAAGCCGAGATGGTCAACGCGACGCCCGTGGCCAACAAGGCCATACTGACGGGTTGAGGCTTTCCAAAGAGCTTCACAGGGATTTCCTCCTGGGGACGACGCCGGATGCTGCCTCCAGTTTAGGGCGCCGGATGCGGCCACCAGTAACCAGTCCCGCGGCATAGGATTTCCTTGTGAGACCACAAGCAGAGAACAACGGGCGGGGCCACGGACAAGAATCCGCCCCGGATCCCGCTGCCCTGTGGGAACTGAGGCGCACCAGCATCCTCCACGTCGACATGGATGCCTTCTTTGTCTCGGTGGAATTGCGCACCCGGCCTGAACTCAAGGGAAAACCCGTCATTGTCGGCTTCCCGGTGGATCGCTCAGTTGTACTGTCCGCGTCGTACGAAGCACGGGCGCTGGGCGTGAAGTCTGCCATGCCCATGGCCAACGCTATGCGGATGTGCCCCAACGCTGTCATCATCGAGCCCCGCCACAGCCTCTACTACGAGGTGTCCCGGGAGTTGATGGGCATATTCGAATCGATAACGGACCTCGTGGAGCCCTTGAGTGTCGACGAGGCTTTCCTGGATGTCGGTGGCGCGATCCGGAGGCTTGGTCCGCCTCTCCAGATCGGCCATTTGATCCGGCGCCGCGTTGCGTCCGAGCTCGGAATCACTGCGTCCGTGGGAATAGCGGCCAACAAGTTCGTTGCCAAAATTGCTTCTACGCGCTGCAAACCCGACGGACTGCTGCTCATTGAGGAAGGGCAGACCGTAGCCTATCTCCACAGCCTGCCGGTGAACGCCTTATGGGGAGTCGGGGCCAAGACCGCCGATGTCCTCGCCAGGCTGGGGATCCGTACCGTGGCTGACGTTGCGGCCACGCCGCTGTCTTCCTTGAAAAAGGTCCTGGGAGCGTCGGGCGAGCACGTCCACCGATTGTCGATGGGCTTGGATCCGCGGCCGGTCACGCCTACCCGCCTCGAGAAGAGCATTGGTTCCGAGGAGACGTTCGCTGTTGACACCCCGGATGACGCACTCCTGCAGCGCGAGTTGCTAAGGCTCTCCCACCGAACCGCTTCACGGCTGCGGACAGCCGGAATGTTGGCCCGGACCATCGCGTTGAAACTGCGCTATGCGGATTTTTCGACAATCAGTCGCAGTAAGACAATGCATACGCCTGTAGACAGCGCCCAGTTGATCTATCAAGTTGCGAACCAGTTGCTGGCGTCCTTGGGGGAGCGGCCCATGAGCGTGCGCCTTGTTGGAGTCAGGGCTGAGCAGCTCGAACCGGCGGAACACACCTCGCTGCAGTTGAGCTTCGACCGCAGGGACGACAACTGGCGGGCGGCTGAACAGGCGCTCGACCGTGTCACCGAGCGATTCGGCAGCAAGACTGTCCTTCCGGCGACGCTTCTGGAGCCGCATGCGGAGCCCGACGGGCCGGGCGATCCCTAGGCTTCGAAGAGCCCTCGCGTGCCCTCCGGCGTGTCTTTCAGAACGGCGGCCAACAAACTATCCTAGAGGTACACAGATTTAGACCGTCTGGATAAATTGCCATGTTGCGTCTGTTCCGTGAGACCGTGTTCACAAGACCCGGTCTTCGGGAACCCTTTTTTGGGTTCGTCCGTTCAAGGGAACAGAGGCAACGGCCGCGGCGTATCCAGACGCTGGCCGACTAAAGGAGGTCGCGATGCCCCTCTCGGAGCACGAACAGAAGCTCCTCGAGCAACTCGAGAAGCAACTGCATGAGGACGATCCAAAGTTTGCCAATTCAATGGGCTCTGACCCCATTCGCTCATGGTCGACCAGGCACATCGTTATTGGCGTTCTAGGCACTATCGCCGGGATTCTCTTGTTGTTGGTAGGTGTGTCCTTGCAGAACATCTTCCTTGGCGTGCTGGGCTTCATTGTGATGGGCGCCGGCGTTTACTTTGCCACCCTGAGAAGGGCAGCCGGCGGGAAGTCGAAGAGTGCCAAGCCGGGCAAGTCAAAGAACTCATTCATGAGCAACCTCGAAGAACGCTGGGACGAGCGCCGCCGCGGCGAGGAGAGCTGAACGCTCCACCAGGGGCTTGTCGTCCACGGGGATGCCGAGTCCTCCACATTGCACCACCAGGCTCCGGCCTGATTGCGAAAAGACCCGAATATCGGGTCTTTTCGCATTTAACGCCACGTTCGCCGCACATCGTGAGCCTGCAAGCGCGGCTGGCGAAGCCGCGTCGAGCGCTTCCCTAGAGCGCCGCCGCACCGCGTCCTCCACCACCAATCACCACTGAGATCCAGGTGTTTTCAGGCTCCCGCGTTCGAAAGTGGGGCAGAAACACGCCGGATTGCGTTGACTGTGGGGGCTTGTGGAGTAAAGTGGAGCAAGTAAGAGGGTAGTGGCGGCGTGGGGCAGGTACGGGCACCTTTACGGATGGGGGCGGTGGGCCAGTGTTTCTTGGCACGCATTCTCCTCGTCTGGACGAAAAGGGCCGGATCATCCTCCCCGCCAAGTTCCGCGAGGAACTTGCTGACGGCTTGGTGCTCACAAGGGGCCAGGAACGTTGCATCTACGTCTTCAGCCAGCGGGAATTCGAACGTATTCACGAATCCATGCGGGAGGCCCCCATTTCCTCCAAGCAGTCGCGTGACTACATCCGGGTTTTCCTGTCCGGAGCCTCTGACGAGATACCTGACAAGCAGGGGCGCGTGACGATTCCGCCGGCGCTCCGGAGCTACGCAGGTCTTGAGCGGGAATTGGCGGTCATCGGCGCCGGAACCCGTGCAGAGATCTGGGATGCCCAGGCTTGGGATGAATACCTGGCCGAGAAGGAAGCCGCCTTCTCGGAGACCGACGACGACAACCTTCCCGGGTTCATTTAGAAACCGGGACAGGAAGCAGCAATGCTTCTTGGACGGGATCTCCAGCCGCCCATCACATTGTTTTCCTGGCTCACCTTCCCCGGAGCCAGGCGGACGCTGCGATAGGCGCGGATGGGGATCCGGCTCAAGAAGCGACCCGCCCAACTGACAGACGAACGATTCAGCTCTGAGGAGGCCGCATGGAGGAGCAAGACGCGCCAAAACCAACCTCGGAGCGACATGTACCGGTCCTGAAGGACCGGTGCATCAATTTGTTGGCACCAGGTTTTGAGGCCGCCCGCAACCGTGGCGAGACGCCCGTCGTCATCGACGCCACGTTGGGAATGGGTGGCCACTCCGAAGCGATGCTGCAGCGGTTCCCCGATCTGCACCTTGTTGGCATAGACCGGGACGAAGAGGCCCTGGCCCTCGCCGGTGAGCGCCTGCAACCCTTCGCGGCCCGCACTGACCTGGTGCATGCCGTCTATGACGAAATCGAAGATGTCCTCGTGGACCTTGGAATCCCGGAAGTGCACGGCATCCTCATGGATCTGGGTGTGTCTTCCCTCCAATTGGACGAGCGGGAGCGCGGCTTTGCCTACTCCTACGACGCGCCGCTGGATATGCGGATGGACACCAGCCGCGGCCAGACTGCCGCCGACGTCGTCAACAACTATTCCGAAGAAGACCTGGTACGGATTATCCGCAAGTGGGGCGAAGAGAAGTTCGCCGGCAGGATCGCAAACCGCATCGTCACGGCAAGGGCCGTCAAGCCTTTCGCCACCACCGGGGAGCTCGTCGAGCAGATTCGCGGCGTTGTTCCTGCGGCCGCCGCAAAGTCCGGCGGGCATCCGGCAAAGCGGACTTTCCAGGCCCTGCGGATTGAAGTCAACGAGGAACTCGACGTTCTGGAGAGAGCAGTGCCTGCCGCCCTCTCGGCCTCGGCAATGGGCGGGCGGGTAGTGGTGATGTCTTACCACTCACTCGAAGACAAGATCGTGAAATCGGTCTTCCAGTCCCGGTCCAAGTCGTCGGCCCCGCTGGGCTTCCCCGTGGAGCTGGAAGAACACAAACCGGAATTCAAGACCCTGACCAAGGGCACGGAAGTGCCCACACCTGAAGAAATCGCCGAAAACCCGCGTGCGGCATCTGCCCGCCTGCGGGCCGTGGAACGCATCAAAGCGAGGAGAACAGCATGAGCACCGCTGCCGCGAAGATCCTGCCGACCACGGTGGGGAACACCGCGCGTGCCCTGCCCGCCCGGGGACCGGAACGCGACACGACCCGCAAGGCGCGGACACCGCTCTCGCTCGTCCAGAGTGTTCCCGGACGACGGCGGACTCCCTTCGTCGTCTTTTGCTTCGGCGTGCTGGCGGCCGCCTTGTTAACTGTCCTGGTGCTCAACATCTCCGTTTCCACGGCCCAATACGACCTTGTGAAGCTCAGGAACGACGCTGCATCCCTGAACAAGCAGAACCAGGATCTGACACAGCAGGTCCAGAACTACCAGGCTCCCCAGAATCTTGCCGCCAAGGCCGCAGAATTGGGCATGGTAGCTTCCACTGCCACGGGCCAGATCGATCTGGACAACCTGACAGTCACAGGAAAGGCCACGCCGGCAACCAAGGGACAGAATCCCGGTGCCGTCATCGCTGCTCCTGCGGTTGCAGGCCAGTCCAGCGTCGCAGCTCCTGCACCCGCCAAGAACGATTCACTGGACAGCCGTAAGCCCAACGGTGCCGCCGACTCCACCGCGGCCAAACCGCAGGCGCCCGCGGTTCCTGCGGCACCGAAGCCGCCGGTTGTGGATCTCCATGGTGGTTCGGTCCCCGCTCCGCAGCAGAAGGTACCCGGGCAGTAGCGTCCAGCCGACCTGATTTCAGGTGACCAGCAAGGCAAGCAGCAAGGAATCGACGTGGTGCAGAAGACCGGCAAATCGAAGAACAAGAGGACGCCGGTGGCGAAGAGGCGCCTGCGCCTCGGCCTCGGAATCATGCTGACACTGTTGCTGGTGGTCGGGGGCAAATTGTTCCTCGTCCAGGGGCTGGACGTCGGTGGCCTGGCCGAGGCTGCCTACAACAACCGGCTGACCACCACCGTCCTGCCGGCCGAACGCGGCAAGATCCTTGACGCCAACGGCACCGTGCTCGCCAGCAGCGTGATCCGTTACAACATTGTGGTGGACCAAACGGTCAACACCAACACGTCTGAGTTTTCGCGCTACAACACCCAGACCCAAGCCATCGATAAGATCTCCAGGACCCAGGGGATAGCAGAGCTTTCCAGCGCCCTGGGGATGGACGTCAACCAGGTTACTCAGGCCGTGACCGGCGAGAAGAAATACAACATCGTGGCCAAGGAAGTGAAGCCGGACCTCGAGGACCGGATATCCCAACTCCACATCCCGGGTGTCGTCTCGGAGGGCATCAGCAAGCGCGTCTATCCCAACGGCAGCGTCGCCGGTGGCATCATCGGCTTCCTCAAGGACGGCACCACGGGCCAAGCCGGCCTTGAGCAGACCCAAGACGACCTCCTCCGCGGCAAGGACGGCAAGCGCGTCTTTGAGATCGGCGCCGACGGTCTCCGTATCCCCGTGGCAACCGATCTGTTGACCCCGGCTGTCAACGGCAAAGACGTCAAGCTGACGCTGAACACGGACATCCAGTACTTTGCGCAGCAGGCCATCCAGACCCAAGTCAACCAGCTCAATGCCGAGTGGGGATCAATCGTCGTTGAGGACATCAAGACCGGGAACCTCATTGCGATGGCGGATACGAACGCCCCGGATCCCAACGACCCGGGCAAAGTAGCGGCTGCGGACCGCGGCGTGCGGTCGGTGACGGCCGCCTATGAGCCTGGCTCGGTGGAGAAGATGATCACCGCGTCCGCTGCGATCAATGAAGGAAAGTCCAGCCCATTGGACACCGTTACCGTTCCTCCTGCCGTGACCATCGACGGCCAGACGTTCACCGATGCTTTCCTCCACGGAACCGAACAGCGGACCCTCGCCGGTATCCTCGGCTATTCGATGAACACGGGTACCGTGATGATCGGCAGCCGGCTGAGCAAGCAACAGCGCTATGACTATCTCCAGCGCTTCGGCATCGGGGAAGCCCCGGACATTGGCCTTCCCGCCGAAGCGTCAGGAATCCTGGCCAAGCCCGATCAATGGGACGACCGGCAGCAGTACACCGTCCTGTTCGGCCAAGGCGTTTCCCAGTCCACTCTGCAGACCGTCCGGGCATACCAAAGCGTGGCCAACGACGGCGTGATGCTGCAACCCAGGTTGATCGACGGCTACGTCGGGGCCGACGGGGTCGAAGCGAAAGCACCTGCCAAGGACGCCCGGCAAGTCGTTACCAAGGACACCGCGCAGCAAGTGCGGGACATCCTGGAGAGCAACGTGACGATGGGCGAAGTGAAAGATGCTGGCATCGACGGATACCGGGTGGGCGCCAAGACAGGAACCTCCGAGGCACCCCGCGAAGACGGCCTGCCTGGCTTCGATGGCTTCACGGCCTCCATCATTGGGATGGCGCCCATGGAAAATCCACGGTTCATCGTCGAGGTTGTTGTCCAGAGGCCCAAGGGCAACATCTACGGCATCACGCAAGGACCGATTTTCCGCTCGGTGATGGGCCAGGTCCTGCGCACCTACAACGTCCCGCCGTCCACCGGCACTCCGGCGCGGTTCCCCCAATACGGCAAATAAGGACCAGGACTGCAAATAAGGCCAGTACGGCAAGTAGTTCAGTTTCGCCAAGTAAGCTTGTTGGGCATCTGTCCGGCCACATTTAGATCAACCCATGCCGTTTGCGGGAGCCCAAGGGTTCCCGCGCGGCCAGTTTTACGAGTACCAACGGAGACCACCTTGTCAGAGCAGAATGATGCCGTATCGATCCCTACAGGGAACCCGCCGGCTACGGACAAACCCGGCTTCCGTCCAGCCGTCGTGGCGCCGGTTGCCCTGGAGGCCATCGCATCGTCCCTCGGAATCGCGCTGACCCCGGACTCAGCCGGTACGTCGGTCACTGGTGTGTCCCTCAACTCGCGCACCGTCGAGCCGGGAGACCTGTACTTGGCCCTGCCCGGTGCCACACGCCACGGGGCAGACTTTGTCACCCAAGCGGTGGCGGCCGGTGCTGTGGCCGTCGTGACCGATGAGGACGGCGCCCGTCAATTGGCACTCGAGGACCTTGCCGTTCCGGTGCTGATCGTTGGCGATCCCCGTGCAGCCGTCGGCACCCTCGCTGCCCTCGTTTATCGAAGCCAGCCGCTCGATGGGGTTTCGCCCACGCTTTTCGGTGTAACTGGTACGAACGGCAAGACAACGACGACGTATTTCATCAACTCCTTGCTCCGTGCCTTGGGCATGAATCCCGGCCTGATCGGGACGATTGAAATTCTTGCGGGGGGCGAGGCCATTCCGAGTCTGCTGACCACGCCGGAGTCAACGGACGTCCATGCCTTGCTCGCCCTCATGCGTGAACGTGGGTTGGAGGCGGCTTCCATGGAGGTCTCCTCCCATGCTCTTTCGTTCCACAGGGTCGACTCGGTGACGTTCGACGTTGCCGGCTTCACCAATCTGACGCAGGACCATCTCGATCTCCACGGAAGCATGGACGAATACTTCCGGACCAAGGCGGAGCTGTTCACGAGAGCGCGCGCACGGCGGGCCGTAGTGACCGTGGACGATCCGTGGGGGCGCTTGCTGGCCGAAGAGGCGGAAATTCCCCTGACCACGCTGTCGGCCACCGCCGGGAGCGAAGCTGACTGGACGGTCGAGTCTTCCAAACCACGCGGACTTGGAACGGACTTCGAATTGCGCCACCGCGATGGATCTGTCCTGCGCGTCCATACCGGATTGCCGGGAGATTTCAACGTCGCCAATGCGGCACTGGCCACCATCATGGTGCTCGACTCCGGCATCGACCGGTCGGCACTTCAGGCGGCCCTGGACAGCCATGATCCCTTCACGGTTTCCGTACCCGGCCGGATGCAGCTGATTTCCGATGCCCCGGCTTCCGTTGTCGATTTCGCGCACAACCCGGACGCGCTGGCGCGGGCCCTGAGCGCCATACGCCCGCAATCACCCGGATCCCGCGTGATTGTCGTTTTCGGCGCCACTGGACAGCGCGACCAGGGCAAGAGGCCGACCATGGGCGCCATAGCCGCCCGGCTCGCGGACGTCGTGATTGTCAGCGACGACGATCCTCATGACGAAGACGCTGCGGCGATCCGTTCGGAAGTCATCGCCGGCGCACGTGCCGCCCGCGAGTCGGAGGACCTTGACTGCGAGATCGTGGAAGCGTACCCCCGGGACGTCGCCATCCGCCAAGCCGTGGATCTGGCCACCGAGAAGGACACCATCCTGATCGCCGGCCGAGGACACGAGGTCTGGCAGGAAGTGAAGGGCGTCAACCTTGCCCTCGACGACCGGGTGGAACTGCGGGCGGCCTTGACAGCCAGGGGATTCAAGGTTTCCACGGACGAGCGGATAGAGTCCTAGACCGAGATGATTGCACTTACTGCGGCGGAGATCGCCGATATTACCAATGGCCGATTGGCAGCGGACCCGGGCATTGTCCCGGCGTCCATCGTTACCGACTCCCGTGAGGCGGCGGCCGGATCGCTGTACGTGGCCAAACCAGGTGAGAACGCTGACGGCCATGCCTACGTGGGCGCCGCTTTCGAGCGCGGGGCTGTCCTGGCGCTGACCGAGCGCGACGTTTCCGACGACGACGGCCGGCCGTACCCCGCCGTCGTCGTCGATGACGCCGTGATCGCGATGGGTGCCCTGGCCGCAGAGTCCGTGCGCCGCATCCGCGCCGCACGTGCGGCCCAGGGGGAGCCCTTCACTGTCATCGGGATCACAGGCTCGGCGGGCAAGACAACTACCAAGGACTTGCTCGCGGGCATTCTTTCCCGGGCCGGCGCCACAGTGGCACCGCAGGGTTCGTACAACGGTGAAGTCGGCGTGCCGCTCACCGTGTTCGGAGCCGATGCGGGCACGCGTTACCTCGTGATCGAAATGGGCGCCACCGGGGTCGGCCACATCAAATACCTCGCCGAGATGGTTCAACCGGACATCGGCGTCGTTCTTTGCGTCGGCACCGCCCACGCCGGCGAGTTCGGTGGGGTGGAGAACATAGCCAAGGCCAAGGGCGAACTCGTCGAAGCGCTGGGGCAGGACGGAACCGCCGTCATCAACCTCGACGACGCGCGCGTCGCGGCGATGGTCTCCCGCACCCAGGCCAAAGTGCTCGGAACCACCGCTACGGGCATTTCCGGCTCGGAGGTCGAAGCCAGGAACGCCGATATCGATGAGGACGGCCACCCGGAGTTCGAACTCATCCTTCCCGACGGCGGGGTCCCCCATCGCGTCCACAGCAAGCTGATCGGTGCGCACCACGTCACCAACCTGCTTGCCGCCGCGGCCGCCGCGTTCGCGGCAGGCCTCCCTGCAGCCGGGATCGCCGACTCGCTGAGCGAGCAGTCCCCGGCCAGCCGGTGGAGAATGGAACGCACTGAGCGGGCAGACGGCGTCACCATCATCAACGACGCGTACAACGCGAATCCGGAATCCATGCGTGCAGCCTTGCGCACCCTCGCCGACCTCGGCCAGGGACGCCGCACCTGGGCGGTGCTGGGCGCGATGCTGGAACTCGGCGAAGATTCCATCCGCGAACACACCATCGTGGGGACGCAAGTGGTTCGCTTGAACATTTCCAGGCTCGTGGTGGTTGGCCGCGAAGCCCGGGCGCTGTACATTTCCGCGATCCAGGAAGGCTCCTGGGGCGACGAATGCATTTTCGCTGAAACGGCCGACGAGGCCTACGAACTGCTGCAGGCCGAGCTCAAAACAGGCGACTTGGTGCTTTTCAAGTCCTCGAACGGGGTCGGCTTAAGGCATTTGGGGGATCGGATAGCATTACCTCCACAGGTCAGTACGAGTGCGAACACCGCGGCTGCAACTGCGGCCAATGAAGGGAACGAGCTGCTGTGATTGCACTGTTGATCGGCGCGGGCGTCGCCCTCCTGGTGGCTTTGGTCGGAACGCCACTCTTCATCCGGTTCCTCGTCACCAAGGGATACGGCCAGTTCATCCGCGACGACGGACCCACCTCGCACCACACCAAGCGCGGTACTCCCACCATGGGCGGGACGGTCGTGGTGGCCGCCGTACTCATCAGCTATGGGTTGACCCACCTGATCATGTGGATGATGAACCCGCGATCACCGGGCCCGTCGGCTTCGGGCTTGCTCTTGTTGTTCCTGATGGTGGGTATGGGATTCGTTGGTTTCCTCGACGATTTCATCAAGATTTCCAAGCAACGCAGCCTCGGACTCAACGCCAAGGCCAAGCTGATTCTCCAAGCATTTGTTGGCATCGTCTTCGCAGTACTCGTCCTGAACTTCCCCGACTCGCAGGGGATCACGCCGGCCTCCACCCATATTTCCCTTGTGCGGGACATTCCCTGGCTGAACCTGGCCTTCGGGGGCACCGTCCTCGGAGCCATCCTGTTCGTCATCTGGTCGAACCTGATCGTCACTGCGGCAACCAACGGCGTCAACCTGACGGACGGACTGGACGGCCTTGCCGCCGGCGCCTCCATCATGGTCTTCGGGGCGTACACACTCATGGGAATCTGGCAGAACAACCAGGCGTGCGGTTCACCCCGCGAGGCGGGCAGCGGCTGCTATTCGGTCCGCGACCCGCTCGATCTGGCGCTCCTGGCAGCTATTTGCAGTGCCGCGCTGGTGGGCTTCCTCTGGTGGAACACGTCTCCGGCGAAGATCTTCATGGGAGACACCGGTTCCCTGGCGATCGGCGGGGCGGTGGCCGGCTTTGCGATCCTTTCCCGCACCGAACTTCTTTTGGGCATCATCGGTGGGCTTTTCGTCCTCATCACGCTGTCAGTCATCATCCAGGTGGGCTACTTCAAGCTCACCAAGGGTAAGCGGGTCTTCAAAATGGCGCCCCTTCAGCATCATTTCGAACTCAAGGGCTGGGCCGAGATCACGGTGGTTGTCCGATTCTGGATTCTTTGTGGCTTGTTCGTGGCCGCAGGCCTTGGGATTTTCTATGCTGAATGGGTGGTGCTGCTATGAGCGCAAGTCCTCAAACCAAGCCTTCTGCCAACGACCGGCTCGAGAACCTCGTCAGTTGGGACTCCGACTGGAAGGGCCTGCGCGTCGTCGTGACCGGCATCGGCGTCTCCGGTTTCGCGGCCGCCGATACCTTGATCGAACTCGGCGCCCGGGTGGTGGTTGTTGACGCTGCCACGAGCGCCAAAGCCCTAGCGCAGGCGGACACCTTGAAGATCGTCGGCGCAGCCGACGTCCTCCTCGGCCAGGACGCCGTCAAAACGCTGCCCCGCGTGGACGGTGAAAAGCCCGAACTCGTCGTGACGTCGCCGGGCTGGCGGCCGGATCAGTCCCTCCTGGCAGCTGCCAAAAGGGCCCACGTACCGGTGTGGGGCGACGTCGAGCTCGCCTGGCGGGTGCGCGAACGCGAGGGCCGCAAGACGGCGGACTGGCTCACGATCACGGGTACCAACGGCAAAACCACGACGGTGGGCATGACCGAAGCCATGCTGCAGGCAGCAGGGCTCAAGGCAATCGCCGTGGGGAATGTAGGCACCCCCATCCTGGACGCACTCCGTGACCCTGTGGAGTACGACGCTTTCGCGGTTGAGCTTTCCAGCTTCCAATTGCACTGGATCGAATCGCTCTCCCCGGTGGCGAGCGTCTGCCTCAACGTCGCCGAGGACCACGTCGACTGGCACGGCTCCTACGAGTCCTACCTCGCGGACAAGGCAAAGATCTTCGAGAACACCCAGAAGGCGTGCATCTACAACGCCGAGCAAATCGAGACCGAACGCATGGTGGAAAACGCCGACGTGGTCGAGGGTTGCCGGGCGATCGGTTTCACCACCTTGACTCCGGCCATCAGCATGCTCGGCGTGGTCGAGGGCTTGCTCGTGGACCGTGCGTTCATCGAAGAGCGCAAGAGTTCTGCAGAGGAACTCGCGTCCCTGGCGGACCTGGGCACGGCTGCGCCGCGACACATGGTTGCGAACGCGCTGGCCGCCGCCGCACTGGTGCGCGCCTACGGCGTCGAACCGGCCGCAGTGCGTGAGGGGCTCAGGAACTATCTCCCCGGAAACCACCGTATCCAGCCTGTGGCCAAGCAGAACGGCGTCCTCTGGGTCAACGACTCCAAGGCGACCAATCCGCATGCTGCTTCTGCGGCCCTGTCGGCGTTCGATAGCGTCGTCTGGATCGCCGGCGGTCTGTCCAAGGGCGTCAACTACGACGACTTGGTCAAAAGCAACGCGCGCAGGCTCAAAGCGGTGGTGCTGATCGGCTCCGACACCGCGGACCTGGAAGCCTCCCTCAAGCGACACGCAGCGGATGTGCCCGTAATCGGGCAGCCCAAGGGCGACACTGAAATGGTGCAGTCCGCCGATTCAGCTGGTACCGCCGCGGAACCGTCTCCGATCTTCGGCGACACCGTGATGGCCCATGCTGTCGAGTCGGCAGCTAGTATCGCCGAGTCCGGCGATACCGTGCTGATGGCTCCGGCGGCTGCCTCCATGGACCAGTTCTCTTCCTACGCTCACCGTGGCGATGCTTTCATCCGGGCAGTGCGCGAGCTTGTGGAAGGCCAGGCACAGACCACCGAGGAGTAACAATGGTCAGCACGCCCACGCGCAGCGGGCCCGGGCGGACCCGGGCCGGCAAGGCAGACCCCGCCGGACGCGCGGCAGGCGTGGCGCGGGCCTCGCTGCCGTCCCGCATCCGCACGGGGATTTCCGGGTTTTGGTCGACCCTCGAAGGAAGCGGTAAATCGAGCGGCGGGTCAACCTACTACTTGATTCTTGGAGCTTCGCTTGCCCTGACGGCCATCGGGATCATCATGGTCCTGTCGGCGTCGAGCGTCGAAGCGATTGCGGCCGGCGAATCCCCGTACTCCATCGCCACTAAGCAAGGCATGTTCGCCGCGATAGGCATCGTTGCGATGCTGGTGCTTTCGCGGGTCAACGTCCTGTGGCTTAAGCGATTCGCATGGCCCTCGATCATTCTTGCCGGCGCCTTGCTGGTGCTGGTCCTGGTCATCGGCAAACGTGTTCTGGGCAACCAGAACTGGATCGAGATCGGCGGCTTCACCTTCCAGCCATCGGAGTACGCCAAGTTCGCGCTGGTGCTCTGGATGGCCACGGTTCTTTCCGTCAAGGCAAAACTTCTTGACAAATGGATGCACGCGCTGATCCCTGTCGTGCCGGTCTCCGGCGCCATCATCACCTTGATTGTCCTGGGACATGACCTCGGCACCTCGCTGGTGGTCATGCTCATCATGGCTGCGGGATTGTTTTTCGGCGGCGTCAACCTGAAGCTTTTCGCTGCGGCCGGTGGTGTTGCCGCAGCTGCCGCCCTGATCCTGGCGTTTACGAGTGGAAACCGAATGTGCCGGATCACCTCGTGGATGGGGCAGAGCTGCGCAGGGGCAAGCGACATCGGATTCCAGAGCGAACAAGGGCTCAGCGCCCTTGCTTCGGGAGGTTGGCTTGGTGTTGGACTTGGCCAGAGCCGGCAAAAATACCAGTGGATTCCCGAAGCCCACAACGACTTCATCTTCGCTGTCATCGGGGAAGAACTCGGGCTTGTGGGGACGATCGTGGTCCTGGTGCTTTTTGCCTTGCTCGCGGTTGCCATCTACCGGGTCGTCAGCCACCAGGAAGACTTGTTCGCCAGGGTGCTCGGCGGATCGATCATGGCGTGGATGCTTGGACAGGCCGCGATCAACATGGCGATGGTGGCAGGCCTGCTCCCCGTGATCGGCGTGCCGCTGCCTTTCATTTCCTATGGGGGTTCAGCGTTGGTGATGTCGCTATGCGGCGTGGGCGTAGTGTTGTCTTTGGCCCGCGCCCAAATGGCTCCTGCCAGCCGCTCCAAGCCGCGCTGGCGATTTGCGAAAACTGCACGAAAGCGTACATAGCACTCCATGAATTCCCAGCCCAAGCCCCTCTCCGTGGTCCTCGCCGGCGGCGGGACCGCCGGACACATCAGCCCCTTGCTTGCCATTGCCGATGCCATCAAGTCGCTGCGGCCCGATGCCAGGATCCTTGCCGTCGGCACACCCAACGGCATGGAAACGCGTCTCGTTCCGGCTGCCGGCTACGAGTTGGCCACCATCGACCGGGTTCCGTTTCCCCGGAAGCCTTCCGCGGATCTGCTCAAACTGCCCGGCAGGCTCGCGGCCGCCGTCAAGCAAGCCGGGCGCATTCTAGACGACGCGCAGGCGGACGTCCTCCTCGGCGTCGGCGGCTATGTCTGCACTCCCATGTACCTCGCGGCCTGGCGTCGCAGGATCCCCATCGTCATCCACGAGGCGAACACGCGCGCCGGGCTTGCCAACCGGGTAGGAGCGATGTTCACCAAACGTGTGGGTGTGGCCTTCCCCGAGACCCGGCTACGGCACGCCCGCCACGTGGGGATGCCCATGCGCAAGGCCATCGCCGGTTTGGACCGGGCGGCTTGGCGAGCGGACGCCAGGCAGTCGCTCGGTCTGGACGCCGGACAGCCTGCACTCATCGTGACGGGTGGTTCCTCCGGCGCCCAGAGCATCAACCGGACCATTGCCGGAGCCGTCGCCGCTTTGTCGGAAGCCGGTATCCAGACACTGCACATCACCGGCCGCGGCAAGGCAGTGACGAACGACGACGGCGCCCCCTTGGCTGCCGACGGCTACCATCAGGTGGAATACGTGGACGGCATGGAAAACGTCTACGCGGCCGCAGACGTCCTCCTTTCCCGATCCGGCGCGGCAACCGTCAGCGAGGTGGCCGCCGTCGGGCTCCCTGCGGTCTTCGTTCCGCTGCCCATCGGAAACGGCGAGCAGGCAATGAACGCCTCCGCGCTGGTCAAAGCCGGGGCGGCGCTTTTGGTCGATGACCGGGCCCTGACCGCGGAATGGCTCAAGACCGAGTTGATTCCGTTGCTCACGGATCAAGCCCGCCTTGAGGATATGGCCAGCAAGGCAAAGGAACTTGGCATCAGAAATGCTGATCGGCGGATGGCCGATCTCGTCTTGGAAGCGGTAACCGAATGACCCAGCCCCTCGCAGACATCGATTCCCTCGGCAGGGTCCATTTCATCGGCATCGGCGGCGTGGGCATGTCTGCCGTCGCACGCATCATGGTGGCCAGGGGCGTTCCGGTGAGCGGTTCCGACGCCAAGGACCTTCCCGTTATGCACGACCTCGGGTCCGCGGGGGCCCGGATCGCAGTCGGCTACGCCGCGGAAAATCTTCGTGACGCGCAGACCGTCGTCGCGGGTTCGGCCATCAGGGCGGACAATCCGGAGCTGGAAGCGGCCCGGGCGGCCGGCCTTCCGGTGCTCCACCGCTCGGAGGCCCTCGCGGCGACCATGGGCGCAGACCGTGTGGTGACCGTGGCCGGCACGCATGGCAAGTCCACCACCACCTCAATGGTTGCCGTGTTGCTCAAGGAAGCGGGCCTCGATCCGTCCTTCGCCATCGGCGCCAACGTACCCGCCCTCGGTGTCAACGCAGCGCACGGCACCTCGGACATCTTCGTTGCCGAAGCCGATGAATCGGACGGTTCTTTCCTTAACTACCGGCCCCTCATCGCCGTCGTCACCAACGTCGAGGCCGACCACCTCGACTACTACGGCACGCCTGAGGCTGTCTACGCCTCTTTCGACAGCTTCGCGGCACTCCTGCCCGCCAACGGCGTTCTTTTCGCCTGCGCGGACGACGACGGCGCCCGGGCCCTCGCGGAACGGACCCGTGCTGCGGGCAATACCCGGGTGCTGAGCTACGGGACCGCGGAGGACGCGGATATCCGCCTGCACGATGGGGGACCGGGCGATGTCCTGGTTTCTATCGACGGGCAGGAATACCGCCTTGATCTTCAAGTGCCCGGGCGGCACAACGCATTGAACGCGGCGGCCGCGTTCGGCGTCGCAGTCGAGCTCGGCGTGGCGCCCCAGGCTGCCGCGGCCGCCCTCGGCCACTTCACCGGAGCATCGCGGCGATTCGAATTCAAGGGACAGGGGAGGGGCGTGCGTGTCTACGACGACTACGCCCACCACCCAACGGAAGTCCGGGCCGCCTTGTCAGCTGCCCGCTCTGTGGCAGGCGGCAACAAGGTGCACGTGCTCTTCCAGCCCCACCTGTTTTCGCGCACCCGCGAGTTCGCGGAACAGTTCGCAGAAGCGCTTGGCGAGGCGGATACGGCCCTCGTGCTGGACATCTACCCTGCCCGCGAGGATCCCATTCCAGGAGTCACGAGTACCTTGATCACGGGGCGCCTCAAGAGCGGCAGGCTCGTGGCTGGCGGACAGGAAGCGCTGGACGCGGTTCTTTCGGCGGCCGGCGAGGGTGACATCGTCCTGACCGTGGGAGCCGGCGACGTGACGGCCTACGGGCCCCGGATCGTGGAGCTGTTGGGTGGCTGACACCCGGAAGCCCACTTTCAAGCCGCAGGCGGGCACCCGGCCCGGAGTCGTCAGTGCTGAACGCAGCCTCGACGATCCCGTCGGGAGCGCTTCGGGGTCCGCCGGCAGCAAGGACAACAATGTCCTGGCCTTTCCGGAGCCCAAGGGACGCAAGCGGCGGCGGACGGTGATCACGGCCTTGGCCATTATTGTGGCCCTGGTCGCCGGAATAATCGTTGCGGCGATCTACTCGCCGGTGTTCGCCGTGCGCACGGTGACGGTCGACGGCACCAAGCTGCTCCAGGCGGGGAGCGTCCAGAAGGCCCTGGAACCGGTGAAGGGAAAACCCCTTCCACAAATCAGCGACGCCGAGATTGCCGCGCTGCTCAAGCCCCTTGTCCAGGTGCGCTCCGTCAGTACCGAAGCCCGCCCGCCGTCGGAACTCTTGGTCCACGTCGTCGAACGGGTACCCGTGGCCCTGGTCAAGAGCGGCGACAACTATTCACTGGTTGACGTCGACGGCGTCCAGCTCGGATCAACCGCCGATACCGCATCGGTTGCCTTGCCCCTCATCGATGGGCAAGGAGCCAACCAGAATCTCTTCCGGGCGATCACTGCGGTTCTTGCGACCCTGCCGGCGGATGTCCTGGCCAAGATGGCCAGCGCGTCGGCCTCGTCGCCGGACGCCGTCGAGCTCAAGCTCACGGACGGCAAGATCGTTGTGTGGGGGAATGCGGACGAGAAGGAGCTGAAGGCGCGCGTCCTCCAGGCGTTGCTTAAGGCTCCCGCCAATCCAAAAGTTCCGGTGAATGTCTACGATGTCAGCGCACCGAGGCACCCGTTCACCAAATAGGCCATTTCAGGAAGTAACCCCACTGACGCACAGGGCTATTTTTCGGACTTTCACACGACACGCGGAGGCGGTCATTGAATGTCGGATTCATAGCCCATACCGTCACTTAAGAGTTACTTGACATAACTATAACCTTCAACTAGAGGGTTAAGGTCCAAGAATTCAAGTTGGACTCGATCTGTTTCGCTATAGGACACAAGCAAGGGGCACGAAACGTGGCAGCACCGCAGAATTACTTGGCCGTCATCAAGGTCGTCGGCATCGGCGGCGGTGGCGTGAATGCAGTTAACCGAATGATCGAAGTCGGCCTCCGCGGCGTCGAGTTCATCGCCATCAACACCGATGCCCAGGCTCTCCTCATGAGCGACGCCGACGTCAAGCTTGACGTCGGACGCGAGCTCACACGCGGTCTGGGAGCCGGCGCCAACCCCGACGTCGGACGCCAGGCAGCCGAGGACCACGCCGATGAGATCGAAGAGGTTATCCGCGGAGCCGACATGGTCTTCGTCACCGCAGGCGAAGGCGGCGGCACCGGAACCGGCGGCGCCCCCGTCGTGGCCCGGATCGCCCGCTCGCTCGGCGCCCTGACCATCGGTGTCGTCACGCGGCCCTTCACCTTCGAAGGCCGCCGGCGCGCCGGTTCGGCGGAGGCTGGAATCGACGCCCTGCGCGACGAAGTCGATACCCTCATCGTCATTCCCAACGACCGCCTCCTGTCCATCAGCGACCGTAACGTCTCCGTCCTGGACGCTTTCCGTTCCGCTGACCAAGTACTCCTGTCCGGTGTCCAAGGCATCACGGACCTCATCACCACCCCGGGCCTGATCAACCTCGACTTCGCCGACGTCAAGTCGGTCATGCAGGGCGCAGGCTCCGCGCTGATGGGTATCGGCTCAGCGCGCGGCGAGGACCGCGCTGTCAAGGCCGCAGAGCTCGCCATCGCTTCGCCGCTGCTGGAAGCGTCGATCGATGGCGCCCACGGCGTCCTGCTCTCCATCCAGGGCGGTTCGGACCTGGGTCTGTTCGAAATCAACGAAGCCGCAAGGCTCGTGCAGGAAGTGGCCCACCCCGAAGCCAACATCATCTTCGGTGCCGTCATTGACGACGCCCTGGGTGACGAAGCACGCGTCACGGTCATCGCCGCTGGTTTTGACGACGTCAAGGCCACGTCACCGTCAATGAACCAGTCTGCTGCCCAGCAGCCCGGTCAGCACCAGGCCCCGGCGGCCCCGGATCGTCCTGCACCGTCAGCTGCACCGGCCTATTCCGCGCCGCAGCACGTTTCCGCCGGCGTCGGCGCCTCCGGCTTGAGCAACTGGGGCCAGCAGCGCCCTTCGGCGTTGCCGGCTGACTCGGGCTTCGACGTCGACCTCCCGGCCGTCGTCGAACCGGACCTTTCGGGAAGCCGCACCGACGACCTCGATGTTCCGGACTTCCTGAAGTAGCAGGTCTGTTCAAACCCACCCAGGAGAGTTAGCCAGTAGTGTTTTGGTGGCGAAAAGAAGTGCGGCCCGGAATTTCGGTTGCCTTCTCCGATGACGATGCGGGCAACCTTGCACTGCACGTGGCGGACAATTCTGGCGATGTCATGGCGCGCCGGGTCCGGCTGGAAGCAGCAGCGGGGCTCGGCGAACGCCATTTCCAATACATGAACCAGGTCCACGGAAAAGCCGTCGAATTCATCTCCGTGCACGGGGACGGACCAACGGCCGACGCCATGGTGTCCAGGGGACAGCCTCTTGCGGTCATGGTGGCCGATTGTGTCCCCGTCGTGCTATTGGGCGACGTGGAGGACGAATCCGATCCGGTTCTTGCTGTGGTCCACGCCGGCCGGCCCGGGGTTGCCGCGGACATCGTTTCGGCCACGGTGGTCAATATGCGAAGCCAAGGTGCGGCGACCATCAGCGCCTGGGTGGGCCCTTCCATCTGCGGTGAATGCTACGAAGTTCCCGAACAATTGCAGACGGACGTAGCTGCCGCGGTCCCGGAAACCTGGTCCACAACCTCCTGGGGTACGCCGGCACTGGATCTGCCCGCAGGTGTGCGCGCCCAGCTGGAGGCCCTCGGCGTCACGGTCGAGTACTCGGGGGAGTGCACGCTGGAGACTGCTCGGCTTTACTCGTATAGGCGCAATCAGCAAACGGGCCGATTTGCAGGTTTGGTGTGGACGCATGAGTGAGAATTTCCCGACAGCGGAAAGCGCCGCGGGCGATCCACGGACCGCCGAGCTGCGCGAACGGCTCGCCGCGGTCCGCCAACGGATTTCGGCGGCAACCGCGGCGGCCGGGCGAAGCGAAGAGCCGCAACTGATAGTCGTCAGCAAGTTCCATCCCGCAGCTGACGTAGCCCGGCTGGCGGCACTTGGCGTGACCGACGTCGGCGAAAACCGCGACCAGGAAGCGGCCGCGAAGTCTGCCGAGCTGGCCGGACTCCCGGTACGTTGGCACTTTATCGGTCAACTGCAAAGCAACAAGGCCAAATCCGTCGCGAAATACGCGTTTTCCGTGCAATCGATCGACCGTCCGCAACTCGCCGAGGCCCTTGCCAAGGCCGTTGCACGCCAGCAATCCGAGTCCGGCAGACAGGACCTTGACTGCTACATCCAGGTCAGCCTTGAGGACGACGGCGGCGCCCACCGCGGCGGTGCCGCTCCGTCCGACGTCGAGCGCCTCGCCGAATCCATCGCCCTTGCCGCCGGGCTGCGCCTGGCCGGAGTGATGGCCGTCGCGCCGCTCGGCGCGCCCCCGGAGGAAGCGTTCGAGAAACTCGCTGCCATTTCACGGGATTTGCGGAGGCTGTATCCGGACGCCGTGGGGATATCCGCCGGGATGAGCCAGGACCTCGAAGCCGCCGTTCAATTTGGTGCGACACACCTGCGAATTGGCTCGGATATTCTCGGTTCGCGTCCGCGGGTGGGGTAGCGTCAAAGTATTGGAAGCGACGGGCCGGGATTTCAGCGATGTCAAGTCATGGGCGGCCCGCCTACTGCAGACACGATAGGAGTCCAGCATGGCTGGCGCATTGCGCAAGACAATGGTTTATCTTGGGCTCGCCGATGGCGATGAACACTACGAGTCTGAGCAGCACATGCAGCACGCGGACGAGGACCGGTCTGTTGACCACAATCGTGAAGAGCGCCGCGCTCCTGCACCTGTACGTGAAGTAGTTCGTGAAGTCCCCCCTGTCGCCGAAGAGGAATACCGCGCACCCGTGACACCTATCAAGCGTGCGGCATCTAGCCGCGAAGACGCCTCCGGACTGAGGCAGATCACCACCGTCCATCCCCGTTCCTACAATGACGCCAAGATCATCGGCGAAAGTTTCCGGGACGGCATCCCCGTGATCATGAACGTCACCGACATGGGCGAGGGAGATGCCAAGCGCCTCGTCGATTTTTCCGCCGGGTTGGTCTTCGGACTCCATGGCAGCATTGAGCGCGTCACCAGCAAGGTTTTCCTGTTGTCGCCGTCGTACGTCGAAGTTCTTGGCGACGACAAGAAGGTCAGCGAAGCCCAAGCAACGTTCTTCAACCAGAGCTAGCACAGTCATCACGGAATGCCAGGCAGAGCGATCTGCCTGGCATCTGTGTTGCAATAGAGGGACTGACCGAGAAAAGTGGCGAACTAGGAGATCTGAGCTAACCCGTGGGCATAGTTTTCGGCCTTTTGTACATTGCATTGCTGCTGTTCCTGGTCACCCTCGTCATCAGGCTCGTTTTCGATCTGGTGCAGATGTTTGCGCGGCAGTGGCGCCCCCGTGGCGGAGCCCTGGTTGCCGCGCACGTGGTCTATTCCGTGACTGATCCGCCCTTGAAACAGATCCGCCGGCTGATCCCGCCACTGCAGCTTGGTGGGGTGTCCCTTGATCTTGCATTCCTCATCGTGTTTATTGTCGTCAGCATCGCGATGGGATTCGTCTACACGCTGGCGTAGCTTTTCCGCAGGCCATTTTCCGTCAATCTGTTTCGTCGGCGAGTGGGCTGCAATCTCCGACCCAACACGATGGTGTTGAATTGGGGGAATCAGATGATATTTAGGTACCGTAGTTTTGAACGGCCGGAAGGCCTACTGACTAACTAGACCAACGAGGTGACCAGATGGCTTTGACGCCAGAAGACGTTGTCAACAAGCGCTTTCAGCCGACCAAGTTCCGCGAAGGCTACGACCAGGACGAGGTCGACGACTTTCTCGACGAAATCGTCGTCGAGCTGAGGCGTTTGAACCAAGAGAACGACGAGCTGCGCAAGAAGCTCGGCGAAGCCGGAAACCCAGTGGCTGCCAGCGCGGCATCGGCACCCGTGGTCGAGAAGGTGCCCGCACCGGTGAAGGCCGACAAGGACGCCCAGGCCAAGGCGGAAGCCGAAGCGAAGGCCGAGGCTGAGAAGAAGAAGGAGCCGGCTGTTGCCGCCGCTCCGGTTCCGGCCGCACCTTCGGCCGGCTCTCCGTCCGCCGAGTCCGCAGCCGGTCTGCTGGCCATGGCTCAGCAGATGCACGACAAGCACGTGGCCGATGGCGAGCAGCAGAAGGAAAAGATCATTGCCGAGGCACAGATCGAAGCTTCCAGCCTCGTCAACGACGCGCAGGACAAGTCCCGCAAGATCCTCGGTGCCCTCGAGCAGCAGCGCAGCGTTCTAGAACGCAAGGTGGAGCAGCTCCGCGGCTTCGAGCGCGACTACCGCTCCCGCCTGAAGGCCTACATCGAAGGCCAGCTGCGCGACCTGGATGCCCGCGGCTCAGTTGCGGCTCCTGAGGTCGGCGAAGCCGCCGCAGAGGTCTAGCAAGTATTCTGAAAGCCGGTGGCTGGGGATTCCTCGGCCACCGGCTTTCGCCTGTTAAGGCGCAGAAGCCACGGTTACCGAATGAAAGTACTATGAGCGACGAACAAACTGACGGCACAGAACAAACGAACGGCATCACTGAGCCGGTCCGCATCAAAGCCCATACGTGGCGTCCCGCACTGCTTTGGGTCTTTGCAGGCTTCGCCGTGTTCGCGTACGCCTTCGATCAACTGACCAAACTCTGGGTCACCAGCACCATGGTTGAAGGCGAGCGGATCCCCGTCCTTCCTCCTCTCCTGCACTGGTACTACATCCGAAACTCGGGCGCTGCGTTCTCCATCGGTGAAAACGTCACCTGGGTCTTCACGATCGTCATGGCGGCCGTTTCAGTGGTGATCCTTTTCCAAGTGCGTCGATTGGGGTCAGTCTGGTGGTCCCTGGCACTCGGCCTGCTGCTTGGTGGTGCGCTCGGAAACCTCACGGACCGTCTTTTCCGCGAGCCATCCTTTGCCATGGGCCACGTCGTGGACTTCATCCAGTTGCCCAACTTCGCTATTTTCAACATCGCCGACTCTGCGGTGGTTTCCAGCGTCGTGATTATCTGCCTGCTGACTTTGCGGGGGATCGGGCTCGATGGCTCCCGCCACCACTCCGCCGGTTCGGCGCCGGACAAGTCCGGCACGCCGGAAGGTGAGGATCCGGGCGATGTCTGAGCAATTCGTGGTGCCTGATGAGTTGGGCGGGGCCAGGGCCGACGCAGGCTTGGCGAAACTGATGGATATCTCCCGCTCCGCGGCCGCCTTGCTGATCGCCGAGGGCAACGTCACCATCTCGGCAAGCACGCTGGGCAAATCGGCGAAACTCGTTGCCGGGTCCGTGCTGGAAGTCACCGTTCCGGAACGCCGGGATCCCTTGGAAGTCGTGGAGGAAGTCGTGGAAGGCCTGAATATCCTGTTGGACGATGACGACTTTGTCGTCATCGACAAGCCTGTTGGCGTGGCGGCGCACCCGTCCCCAGGTTGGGTCGGCCCTACCGTGGTGGGTGGCCTTGCCGGTGCGGGATACCGGATCTCAACGTCCGGCGCGCCTGAACGTGCCGGCATCGTCCATCGTCTCGACGTCGGAACCTCCGGCGTCATGGTCGTGGCCAAGAGCGAACAGGCTTACACGGTGCTCAAGCGGGCCTTCAAGGAACGCACGGTGGAGAAGGTGTACCACGCAGTGGTCCAGGGCCTGCCGGATCCACTGGAGGGCACCATAGACGCGCCCATCGGGCGCCACCCGGGGCATGATTGGCGTTTCGCGGTGATCGAGGATGGCCGTCCCTCCGTGACGCACTACGAAGTCCTCGAGGCCTATGGCAAGGCGACCCTCGTGGAAATTCACCTTGAGACAGGCAGGACACACCAGATCCGGGTTCATTTCTCGGCCCTCAGGCACCCTTGCGCCGGCGATCTGACCTATGGGGCGGACCCGCGTTTGGCTGCCAACCTGGGTCTTACCCGGCAGTGGCTGCACGCGCGGCGGCTTGGCTTCAACCACCCCCGGACCGGCGAATGGGTGGAAGTCACCAGCGAGTATCCGGCGGATCTGCAGTACGCGCTGGAGCTCCTTGAAAGCGGTAACGCATAGGCGGATCCAAGCTTCGGGCGCGCCTCTCCAACTGCTCGGGCCCTGCCGGTAGACTGTCGTGGTGACTTCCAGCAATGACTCGTTCGTCCATCTGCACACCCACACCGAATACTCCATGCTGGATGGTGCGGCACGTCTTACTGAGTTGTTCGACGAGACCGAGCGGCTGGGCATGCCTGCGCTGGCCACCACGGACCACGGATACCTGTTCGGTGCCTTCGATTTCTGGAAGAAGGCCACGGACAAAGGCATCAAGCCGATCATCGGCGTCGAAGCCTATGTCACGCCGGGCACGGCGCGCGGCGACAAAGAGCGCGTTCGCTGGGGCGACGAGGGCCAGCGCAAGGATGACGTTTCCGGTGGTGGTTCCTACACCCACATGACGTTGTTGAGCTACAACAACGTCGGCATGCGCAATCTGTTCCGGGCATCCTCGATTGCTTCGCTCGACTCGGTGTTCGGCAAATGGCCCCGCTTGGACAGGGAGTTGCTGAACACGTATTCCGAAGGCCTGATCGCCACCACCGGTTGCCCTTCCGGTGAAGTCCAGACCCGCCTTCGGCTCGGGCAGTACCGGGAGGCGCTGGCCGCGGCTTCCGAGTTCCGCGACATCTTCGGTGCGGAAAACTACTTCTGCGAACTGATGGACCATGGCTTGGACATCGAACGGCGGGTCACCGGCGATCTGCTGCGTTTGGCCAAGGAACTGAAGCTGCCGCTTGTGGCCACCAATGACCTCCACTACACGCATGAGCATGACGCGAAGGCGCACGAGGCCCTCTTGGCGATCCAGTCGGGCTCCACGCTGCTCGAGCCCACCTATGACAACGGCGGCTCGCGGTTTGCGTTCTCCGGCAGCGGCTACTACCTGAAGTCACCGCAGGAGATGCGCGAGTTGTTCCGCGACCATCCCGAAGCCTGCGACAACACTTTGCTGATCGCAGAGCGCTGCGAAGTGTCCTTCAACACGGGCGCGAACTACATGCCGCGGTTCCCTTGTCCTCCCGGCGAGGACGAGACATCATGGCTCGTCAAGGAAGTAGCCACGGGGCTCGACTACCGCTACCCGAACGGCGTCCCGGACAAGGTACGGAAGCAAGCCGACTATGAGCTTGAGGTCATCACGTCCATGGGCTTCCCGGGATACTTCCTGGTGGTGGCCGACTTCATCAACTGGGCCAAGAACAACGGAATCAGGGTGGGCCCGGGCCGTGGTTCGGGTGCGGGTTCCATGGTGGCGTATGCCATGCGCATCACCGACCTCGACCCGCTGGAACACGGCCTGATCTTCGAGCGCTTCCTCAACCCGGACCGCGTGTCCATGCCCGACTTCGACGTCGACTTCGATGATCGTCGCCGTTCCGAGGTCATCGACTACGTCACCCGGAAGTACGGCGACGAGCGCGTGGCCATGATTGTCACCTACGGCACCATCAAGACCAAGCAGGCGCTCAAGGACTCCTCCCGTGTGCTCGGCTACCCGTTCAGCATGGGTGAACAGCTCACCAAGGCGTTGCCGCCGGCCGTCATGGCCAAGGACATCCCGCTAGCGGACATCCAGAACCCCGAGGCCAAGCGCTATGGCGAGGCCGGAGACTTCCGCCAGCTCATCAGCACGGACCCGGAGGCCGCCAAGGTCTTCGAGACCGCGCTGGGCATTGAGGGGCTGAAGCGGCAGTGGGGCGTACATGCCGCGGGTGTCATCATGTCTTCGGACCCCATCATCGACGTCATTCCTGTCATGCGACGCATCCAGGACGGCCAGGTCATCACGCAGTTCGATTACCCGACGTCCGAAGGCCTTGGCCTGATCAAGATGGACTTCCTCGGCTTGAGGAACCTGACGATCATTTCCGACGCCCTGGAAAACATCAAGATGAACCGAGGCGTCGACCTCGATCTCGAGCACCTGTCGTTGGACGATCCGGCGTCGTACGAGTTGCTGGCGCGCGGCGACACTTTGGGAGTCTTCCAGCTCGACGGCGGGCCTATGCGGTCGCTGCTCAAGCTCATGAAGCCTGACAACTTCGAAGACATCTCCGCCGTGTTGGCGCTGTACCGGCCGGGTCCCATGGGCGCCAACGCCCACACGGATTACGCCCTGCGTAAGAACAAGATCCAGGAAGTCATCCCGATCCACCCGGAGCTCGAGGAACCGCTCTCCGAAATCCTCGGTGGAACGTATGGCCTGATCGTGTACCAGGAGCAGGTCATGGCCGTGGCCCAGAAGCTGGCCGGCTACTCACTTGGTCAGGCCGATATCCTCCGGCGCGCCATGGGCAAGAAGAAGAAATCCGAACTGGACAAGCAGTTTGCCGGCTTCTCCCAGGGCATGCAGGACAACGGCTATTCCATGGATGCCGTCAAGACCTTGTGGGACATCTTGCTCCCGTTCTCCGACTACGCCTTCAACAAGGCGCACTCCGCCGCGTACGGGGTCATTTCCTACTGGACCGCGTACCTGAAGGCCCACTTCGCTCCCGAATACATGGCCGCCCTGCTCACTTCCGTGGGCGACGACAAGGACAAATCGGCCATCTACCTCAATGAATGCCGGCGCATGGGCATTACGGTCCTGCCGCCGGACGTCAACGAGTCAAGCCTCAACTTCACCCCTGTCGGAACCGACATCCGCTTCGGAATGGGGGCTATCCGCAACGTCGGCGTCAACGTCGTGGAAGCCATGGTGGCGGCCCGGGCGAGCGAGGGCTCCTACACCTCCTTCAAGGACTTCCTCATGAAGGTTCCGGCGGTGGTCTGCAACAAGCGCACCATCGAGTCCCTCATCAAGGCCGGTGCGTTCGACTCCCTCGGCCATCACCGCCGTGCGCTGGCGATGGTGCACGAAGAAGCGATCGATTCGGTCATCACGCTCAAACGAAATGAGGCGATCGGCCAGTTCGATCTCTTCGCCGGATTCGAGGACCAGGAGCCGCAAGCCTCCCTGAGCACGGAGATCCCGGACCTGCCCGAATGGGAGAAGAAAGACAAGCTCGCCTTCGAGCGTGACATGCTCGGACTCTACGTCTCGGACCATCCACTGCAAGGGCTTGAGGGCGTGTTGAGCCAGCACGCCGAGCAGTCGATCACTTCGATCCTGGGAGAAGACGGACCGCACGACGGGGCCATCGTCACCATTGCGGGCATGATCACCTCGCTCAGCCGCAGGATTGCCAAGGCAAGCGGCAACGCCTACGCGCGGGCGGAAATCGAAGACCTGGGCGGTTCCATCGAAGTCATGTTCTTCGGCCAGGTCTACGGCCCCATCGCCTCGGTCCTCGCGGAGGACCTGATCGTGGTGGTCAAGGGCCGCCTGCAGCGGCGCGACGACGGTGCGGTCACCTTGAACTGCATGGAGCTCTCGGTTCCGGACCTGAGCGAAAGCACCAACGGTCCCCTCGTCATCACGATGCCCACCTACAAGGCAACCGAGGCCGTCGTCACTGATCTTCGCGATGTTTTGACCACCCACCGGGGAAACTCCGAGGTCCGGCTCCACCTGCAAGGTGACTCCAAGGTCGAGGTCATGGGCCTGCCCGTGCACCTGCGCGTGAATCCCACTCCGTCGCTTTTCGGTGATCTCAAGGTACTTCTCGGCCCGACCTGCCTGGACAGTTGATGAGCCCAGCTTCCTGAACAGCCGCCGGTGACGCTGGATCTCCTGCCTTAACTAGATCTCATAATCGATCGGAACCGGCTGGCCGTAGGAACCCGAATGGTAAAGCAGGGGAGTATCCTCCTCGCCGACCAGTCCGTCGACAACCTCCACCACTACGATCGCGTTGTTTTCGAAGGACAGGCGCATCTGGATCTTGCCGATCAACCAGCCGGCGACGTTCTTGAGGATGGGGACATCGAAAGGGCCCGGTTCCCAGTGATCGCCCTCAAACCGTTCCTGGGTGCGGGCGAAGCGGTCTGCGAGGGCCTGGTTCTCAAGGCCGAGCATGTGCAGGCCGATATACGTCGAATTCGCCACCGCCGGCCAGGAACTGGAACTGCGGGACATGTTGAACGTGAAGCGTGGCGGCTCGGCCGACAGCGAAGCCACGGACGTCGCCGTGAAGCCGAAAGGCTTACCGTTGAGGTCGGCAGTGATGATGGCCACCCCCGCGGCATGCCGGCGGAACATTTGCTTGAATGTCGCTTCAAAAGCCGAATTGTCCGAGGCCACTTTGCCGATCTCCTGCGTGAGCTAGTGGTAATAACGCTGGTGGATTCAGCGTATTCCGCTGCCCGGCCCGGCGCTTCCTTGTTGAGCCTCCAGAAACGTTTGTTAATGTTTGTGTCATGACGAAGCCAACATCGAACCTTCTCGACTCCGGTCCGACGAGGGACACGGACCCGGGCACGGGTACGGACACGCGTCACCGCAAAAGGTGGCTATGGCTCGCCGTGCCTGCCGCATCGGGAATCGGGCTGGGTCTTGCATGGTGGCTATTGGCTCCCGGCGGCCTCAACGTGGTCTCCGGAAATCCTGCCCTCGCCGATCCCACTACCTCGGCGGGGCGGCTCCCGAGGGACTTGGTCCTGGCCGGGCTTCTGCTGCTTTCCGGCTGCTTCACGGCAGTCCTGCTCGACAGCAAGGTCCGGAAGCCGGGCCAAGGCATCCGCACGTTCCTGGCAGTCCTAGGTGGCGCGGTGGGGGCCTTGGTGGCTTGGCAGGTGGGGTTGCTGGCCGCGCACTGGTGGGGTCCCGCCTCAAGCGGAACCGACGGCTTCTCGTTGCGGTCGGCGACGGCACTCCTGCTGTGGCCGGGAGCGACGGCCCTTGTGACATTCCTCCTGACTCTTTTCAGCTTGATGGGAAAGCAGCAGGAGGCACCGCCGCTCGACCCGTAAAATGATCTGGTGACCATTTCTCCGGAGAATCCTGCCGAAACCGCCGCCCAGTCCCTGGACTTCCGCCGCATTGACTTGCGCGGACGATCCCTGACCCTGGCGGAGCTGCGTGCCGTGGTGCCCCGGGCGAAGCATCAGACCATGGCGGACGCCGAGCAAAAAGTCCTGGATATCATTGCCGCCGTCCGTTCCCGCGGCTTCGAGGCGCTCGGGGAGTTCGCGCTGGCGTTCGACGGCGTGGAGCAGTCCCACCCGCGCGTGCCGGCCGCCGCCCTTGCTGAAGCCCTTGAGAACCTGGATCCGTCAGTCCGCGCGGCCCTAGAGGAATCCATCAGCCGTGCCCGGCGCTTTGCTGACGGCCAACGGCCCGCGAACGTCGATGTGGAACTGGGGGACGGCGCCGTCGTCAGCCAGAACTGGGTGCCGGTGAGCCGAGTGGGACTGTATGTTCCCGGCGGCCTGGCCGTCTACCCGTCGTCGGTGATCATGAACGTCGTTCCGGCGCTGGCTGCCGGGGTCGCCTCGATCGCTTTGGCGTCTCCGCCCCAGAAGGACTTCGGAGGCTTGCCCCACCCCACCATCCTGGCCGCGGCCGCTTTGCTCGGCATTGACGAGGTGTATGCCATCGGAGGGGCCCAGGCGATTGTTTCCTTTGCCTACGGTATCCCCGGGGCTGCCGACGATCAGCCCATCGAGCCCGTGGACGTCGTGACCGGTCCCGGAAACATCTTCGTCGCCACCGCCAAGCGGCTTGTGAAAGGCGTCGTGGGGATCGACTCCGAGGCCGGCACTACCGAGATCGCCATCTTGGCTGATGCTTCCGCCCGTCCGGAGCTCGTGGCTGCGGACCTCATCAGCCAGGCCGAGCACGACCCCAAGGCGGCGTCTGTCCTTATCACCGATTCCGAGGAACTCGCCTCCGCAGTGCAGCGGGAACTAGCGGTGCAGGCAGGAACCACGAAGCACGGTGAGCGAGTCACCACGGCATTGTCGGGCCCACAGTCAGGCGTGGTGCTGGTAGACGATATCGAGCAGGGCATTGCGGTCTGCGATGCGTACGCGGCAGAACATTTGGAAATCATGACGGCGGAAGCGGCCGCGGTGGCCGCAAGGATCCGCAACGCTGGCGCGATTTTTGTAGGGGACTACAGCCCGGTCAGCCTCGGAGACTACTGCGCAGGCTCCAACCACGTTTTGCCCACGAGCGGTACAGCAGCCTTCTCTTCCGGACTGAACGTGACAACATTCCTTCGCGCCGTCCAGGTGATCAACTACGACAAGGCTGCCTTGGAACAAGTCAGCAAACACATCGTGAGCCTCGCCGACGCCGAAGACCTTCCCGGCCACGGCGACGCCGTCAAGATTCGTTTCGCGGGGCCCTAAACCACTACATGTATGGGTAACAACCACTACATATAGTAATTACAGTCTTGTCATTAGGCCTTATGTAGCCGTAAACTGGTGCCGGAAGTCAAACTTCCGGCACCAGTTTGCGTCCCCGGCCGATTCCGCCGTGGGACAGGGGTGCCGGAACCAAACAGGGGAGGCCCAGCGTGTATTGTCCGTTCTGCCGAAACCCCGACTCACGCGTTGTGGACAGTCGAATGGCCGACGACGGCTCAGCCATCCGCCGTCGGCGTCAGTGCCCCGAGTGCGGACGCCGGTTCACCACCGTGGAGACCACAAGCCTTTCTGTCATCAAGCGCTCCGGCGTGGGAGAGCCCTTCAGCCGGATCAAGATCATCAACGGCGTTCGGAAGGCCTGCCAGGGGCGTCCCGTGACTGAGGACGACCTCGCGATGCTGGCCCAGGAAGTCGAGGAAAATATCCGATCTTCCGGTGCGGCTGAAATCGACGCCCACGAGGTCGGCCTGGCCATCCTGGGACCACTCCAGAAACTCGACGAAGTCGCCTACTTGCGATTTGCCAGCGTTTACCAGGCCTTCGAATCGCTTGAGGACTTCGAATCGGCCATTTCGCTGCTCCGCCACGAAGCCGAAAGCGCAGCGGCCGAGAATGCGGCGAAAATCGCCAAGGGCAAGAGCTCCGAGAAGAGCCCCATCTAGCTCCGGTGGTGGCAGCGGAGGGGAAGCCGCAGCCACCACCGGCATCACTTCTATCGTCCGCCCGAGACCGGCAGTACGGCTCCGGTGATGTAACCGGCGTCGTCGGACATCAACCACAACACGGCGGCGGCCACCTCATCAGGTTCTGCGCCCCGGCCCATGGGGATCCCCGGGTTGAGCCGTTCCACACGGTCGGGCATCCCAGCGGCCGCGTGCAATCCCGTGTTGGTGCTTCCGGGCGCCACGGAATTCACCCGGATACCCTGTTTCGCTACTTCGGACGCGAGGCCAACCGTCAGGACGTCAACAGCGCCCTTGCTCGCAGCGTAGTGCGCCCACGTGCCGGGTGAACCCGCTTTGGTCGCGGTCGAGGAAACGTTGACAATGGAGCCGCCCGGGCCGCCGCTCTCGGTGGATAAGCGTCGAACAGCTTCCTGGCAGACGAAGATCAATCCGTTGACGTTGACGTCCATGACGCGGCGGATCGTTTCGCTCGGCACATCAATGAGATTGCCGATGAGGTTGCCCGTGATGCCGGCGTTGTTAACCACCGCGGTGACCCTGCCTAAGGAGGCCGCAGCGTCGAAGAGCGCGATAACCTGCGAGGGGTCGCTGACG
The DNA here is from genome assembly GCF_058244265.1 of Arthrobacter sp. SE2. Taxonomy (NCBI): domain Bacteria; kingdom Bacillati; phylum Actinomycetota; class Actinomycetes; order Micrococcales; family Micrococcaceae; genus Arthrobacter; species Arthrobacter sp. SE2. The sequence goes on from NZ_JBZAYA010000022.1 coordinate 32,815, forward strand.
TCGGCCTGTACGCTACAGGCCGTTCCGCCATTGGCCTGGATTTCCGCTGCAACGTTCCGTGCGCCGTCGGAGTCCTTGGCGTAGTTGACGACGACGGCGTACCCCGCTGCCGCTGCCCTGAGGGCTATGGCAGCGCCGATGCCCCGGCTCGCGCCCGTGACAATCGCGACGTCGGGCACGCCGTCGCCCATCCGGAAGGTTCCCGTGCTACTTGGCGAGCTTGTGGTGGAGGGCGACGTCAAGCGCGGCCCCCACGATTCCGGCGTCGTTCTTCAGTTCCGCGGTGACGATGCGGGTCCGCAGATTCAGGTGGGGGAAGTATTCGTCCGAACGCTTCGAAATACCGCCACCGATGATGAAGAGTTCCGGGGAGAACAGGAACTCGACGTGGGAAAGATAGCGCTGCAGCAGCACACTGTACTCTTCCCAGCTCAAGCCGTCGCGTTCACGGGCCACGGCGGATGCCTTCGTTTCGGCGTCGTGGCCGTCCACTTCGAGGTGGCCGAGCTCGGCGTTGGGCACGAGGTGCCCGTTGAAGATGAAGGCTGAGCCGATGCCTGTGCCGAGTGTGATGACCAGGACCGTGCCGTCGACGCCTTCGCCCGCGCCGTAGCGGGCTTCAGCGAGTCCGGCTGCGTCGGCGTCGTTGATGACCTCGACGGGACGGTCCAATCGCTTGGTGAGCAGCGAATCAATGTCGGTGTCGAGCCAGGACTTGTCCACGTTGGCGGCGGAGCGGACTACGCCGTGCTGGATGATTCCGGGGAACGTGACTCCCACGGGCGAACCCTTGGCGGGTGCATCTTCGCGGGCCGACAATTCTTCGACGATCTGTGCGATCACTTCGGCGACGGCTTCGGGAGTGGCGGGCTGCGGCGTCGGGATACGAAGGCGGTCCCCGAGCAGCTTGCCCTTTTTGAGATCGACGATGCCGCCCTTGATGCCGGTGCCACCGACGTCGATGCCGATCAGCGGGCCGTTCTTGTGGATCTTCTCATCCTTCTTGGTCAATGCGTTTCCGTTCATGGCAGGAGGGGTGGGCATGTCGCAGCACGAACGGCTGCAGGTGACCTTCCGGCGAGCTTAAGGAAGAGTCAGGATTTCGGCGCCGGTCTCGGTGACCAACAGGGTGTGTTCGAATTGCGCGGTCCGCTTGTGGTCGCGGGTGACTACGGTCCATTCATCGGGCCACATGTCCCACTCGATCGTTCCGAGGGTGAGCATGGGTTCAATCGTAAAGACCATGCCGGCTTCGATGACCGTGTTGTAGGCCGGCGCGGCGTCGTAGTGCGGGATGATCAGGCCCGTGTGGAAGGCCTCGCCGACGCCGTGGCCGGTGAAGTCGCGGACCACGCCGTAGCCGAAACGTTTCGCGTAGGACTGGATAGCCCGGCCGATCACGTTGATTTCGCGGCCCGGCGCTACGGCTTTGATGGCCCGGTTGAGCGACTCCCGGGTACGTTCAACGAGAAGCCGCGACTCGTCGTCGGCGTCTCCCACCAGGAAGGTGTAGTTCGTGTCTCCGTGGACGCCGTTGATGTAGGCCGTGATGTCGATGTTCAGGATGTCGCCGTCCTGGACGACGGTGCTGTCCGGAATGCCATGGCAGATGACCTCGTTGAGCGAGGAGCACAGGGACTTGGGGAAGCCCCGGTAGCCAAGGGTTGACGGGTAGGCGTGGTGGTCCAGGATGAACTCGTGGCCGATCCGGTCCAGCTGGTCCGTCGTGACCCCCGGCTCGATGTGCTTGCCGACCTCGACGATCGCCTGGGCCGCGATTTTGCTGGCGATGCGGATCTTCTCGATGGTTTCCGCCGATTTGACCTCTGAACCGGTGAACTTGGCCGGTCCTGGCTTGCCGACGTACTCCGGGCGCGGGATGGACGCCGGTACCGGCAGCTGTGGGCTGACGGTTCCACGGGTGAGCGTGCCGATGGGTGCGGTCAAAGCGGGAGAAGGCATAGATTGATCATATAAGGGACGCACGAGACGCAAGTAACTGAGTAGCTAAATATCGGCCCGCACGAAGGGCAACCGGCCCCGCCGAGCTTACGGCGGGATTCGCAAAGGAGAAACCGTGGCGGAGTTCTGGTACAACGTTCAGACACACCAAATCGAAGAGGACGCGTTGTCCGACTGGTCCCAGTTGATCGGTCCTTACAAGACCCGCGAGGAAGCCGAGCATGCCCTCGAAAAGGTCAAGGCCCGCAACGAAGCCTGGGACAAGGACGAGGAGGACTGAAGTTGTGTCCTCCTAGAAGGAGTGTTCCGGGCCTGGGAACTGGCCGGACCTGACGTCGTCTGCGTACGCCTTCGCTGCTTCGCTCAGGGTGGTGCGCAGATCCGCATATTGCTTGACGAACTTGGCCATCTTGCCGCCGCGCAGTCCGGCCATGTCCTGCCACACCAGGACCTGTCCCGTGGTTGCGTTGCCTGCGCCGATTCCGATAGTCGGCACGTCAATGGCTGCATCGACGGCGGCCGCGGTTTCCGCGGGAACCATCTCCATGAGTACACAGAACGCTCCGGCATTTGCGAGGGCAACGGCGTCTTCGACGAGGCGCTCGGCGTCATCTCCCCGGCCCTGGACGCGGTAGCCGCCCAGCGAGTGTTCACTCTGGGGCGTGAAGCCGATGTGCGCCATGACGGGAATGCCTGCCTGGACCATGGCCCGCACGGTTCCCGCATAGAACGCGCCGCCTTCGATCTTGACGGCGTGTGCCAGGCCTTCCTTCAGGAAGCGCACGCCTGTTGCCACTGCCTGTTCCGGAGACACTTCGTAGCTGCCGAAGGGAAGATCGGCCACAACCAAGGCACGCTTGGCGGATCGGGCCACTGCGCGACACAAGGGGAGGAGTTCGTCGACGGTCACCGGGAGGCTGGTTTCGTTCCCGAAGACGTTGTTGGAGGCCGAATCGCCGATCAGCAACACCTCGATGCCGGCCTGGTCGAAAATTTCAGCCGTGTATTGCTCGTAGGCGGTCAACATCGCAAAGCGCTCACCCTTGGCCTTGGCCTGTTGCAGGTGATGGGTGCGGATCCGGGCGGCGGGCTTCGGCGTTGAAGCAACCGCTGAAGCCCCGGAACCTGCAGCGGCAGGTCCGGTTCCGTAAGGCGCAGGAATTTCGGCGGGCATGCTGGAATCGGAACTGTTGCTTGGGGCCATGAATAGAGCGTATGCGGTACCGGCCGTCCTAGCCACCGGCGCATGAGGAGCCTCACATTTGTAAACGCTGTGTTACGCGAACCGGGGGTGCAGCCAATCCGGGCCAATGCTTAGTAGAGTGAATGCTGAGTTGTCGTCGGCTTCGTACCCCGAACCCGCGGCATGGACATTAACCCGGAAATGAGGCCCCATGGACCGCCAGCAAGAGTTCGTTCTGCGAACTATCGAAGAGCGTGATGTGCGCTTCGTACGCTTGTGGTTTACCGACGTCGTCGGTTCCCTGAAATCGGTGGCGCTTGCGCCGGCGGAAGTGGAAGGCGCCTTCGAAGAAGGTCTGGGTTTCGATGGCTCGGCTATCGAGGGCCTCGCAAGGGTGTTCGAATCCGACATGCTGGCCCAGCCGGACCCCTCCACGTTCCAGATCCTCCCGTGGCGCGGTGAAACGGAGCAGACCTCCAGGATGTTCTGCGACATCCTGACCCCCGACGGCGAGCCGTCGGCCGCCGACCCCCGCAACGTGCTCAAGCGCACCCTCGCCAAGGCCGCTGACATGGGTTTCACTTGCTACACACATCCTGAAATCGAGTTCTACCTCCTCAAGTCCCAGGACCTCGACGCCAACGGCGTTCCTGTACCGGTTGACGAGGGCGGCTACTTCGATCACGTGCCCGGCGGCGTGGCACAGGACTTCCGTCGTACGGCCGTCACCATGCTTGAATCCGTGGGCATCTCCGTGGAGTTCAGCCACCACGAAGGCGGACCCGGCCAGAACGAGATTGATCTCCGGTACGCGGACGCGCTCCAGACGGCCGACAACATCATGACCTTCCGCACGGTCATCAAGGAAGTGGCCCTGCAGCAGGGCACCTACGCCACGTTCATGCCCAAGCCCTTCACGGACCACCCGGGCTCAGGCATGCACACGCACTTCTCGCTGTTCGAGGGCGACACCAATGCCTTCTACGAGGCCGGCGCGGAATTCCAGTTGTCCAAGACCGCGCGCCAGTTCATTGCCGGTATCCTGCACCACGCGCCGGAATTCACCGCAGTCACCAACCAGTTCGTCAATTCGTACAAGCGCCTCTGGGGCGGCGGCGAAGCGCCGAGCTACCTGAGTTGGGGCCACAACAACCGCTCCGCCCTGGTTCGTGTGCCGCTCTACAAGCCGGGCAAGGGCCAGTCCGCGCGGATCGAATACCGCGGGATTGACTCCGCCACCAACCCGTACCTCGCCTACGCCGTATTGCTGGGTGCCGGGCTCAAAGGCATCGAGGAGGGTTACGATCTTCCGGCCGCCGCGGAAGACGATGTTTGGTCGCTGACCACGGCCGAGCGCAAGGCGATGGGTCACACTCCGCTTCCGGCCAGCCTCCACGATGCCATCCGCGCCATGGAGGATTCGGAACTCGTAGCAGACATCCTCGGCGAACAGGTCTTTGACCACTTCCTGCGCAACAAGCGTGCGGAATGGCAGGACTACCGGCTCCAGGTCACGCCTTACGAGCTCAAGCGCAATCTCGGCATTCTCTAGGCTGTGAGTGTGAGCCTGGCCCGCCGGCTCATCTCGGCCGGTTTCAGCGATCTTGAAAAGGGTGAACGGTTCCTTGCCGCGCGTGAACTCGACGGCATCGAGCAGGAGACGATCTTTGCCGGCCTGCACCTGAGCGCCAACCCGGACACCGCGCTCCAGTCGCTCGTCCGTTTGATTGAGAAGCATCCCTCACTCAGGCAGCTCGCGGGGGAGCACCCGGATCGCAGCGAGCCGCTTTACCGCTTGCTGGGGGCCTCCGAGGCCTTGGGGGAGTTCCTGATCAGGCATCCGGAACACCTGGACGTCTTTGATGTCCGCGTCAGCCCGGAGCCCTTGTCCGCCGACCCCCGTGAGCTTCGGACGAAGCTGCTCCGATCGGTGAAGGCGGACCCCAGCTCTCCACGTCCCGTTGCAGCGATGACGGGGGCCAGTGCCTACACCGCCCTCCGGACGGCTTACCGGCGCGGGCTGACCGAACTGGCCATTAAGGATCTCTGCGCCGCCAGTCCCCAGGACTTCATGCCGGCCGTCGGCGCCGAATTGGCCGACCTCGCCGGTGCGGCGATAGAGGCGGCACTGGCGGTTGCCAGGGCAGAAGCCGCGGCGACTTTCGATCCTGCCGATATTGCCGGCGTCGGGCTGGCCGTCATCGGCATGGGCAAGTGCGGGGCCCGGGAGCTCAACTACATTTCCGACGTCGACGTCATCTACGTGATCGAGGCGCCGGACCTGGAGGACGCCAAGGCTGCGACCATCGGTACAGCCTTGGCGACCGGAATCTCCCGTGCCATTTCGTCCACGGGATCCGAACCCGGGCTGTGGGAGGTCGACGCGAACCTGCGGCCCGAGGGGAAATCGGGTCCCCTCGTCAGGACGTTGCCCTCACACTTGAGCTACTACGCGAAGTGGGCTGAAAGCTGGGAGTTCCAGGCACTCCTCAAGGCGCGGACCATCGCGGGAGACAAGGATCTGGGTTCGCGTTACGAGCAGGCCGTCCAACCGCTCGTGTGGGCTTCGGCCGGCCGGGAAGGATTCGTGGAATCGGTGCAGGCGATGCGCCGCAGGGTGACGAACAACATCGCTCCGGCGGAAGAACAGCGCCAGATCAAACTCGGTCCCGGCGGCCTGCGCGATGTCGAGTTCACGGTGCAGCTCCTGCAACTCGTCCACGGAAAGTCCGATGAAACACTCCGGTGCCGGGACACGACGTCGGCGATATCCGCGCTTTCCGCGGGTGGCTACATCGGCCGTGTGGACGCCGCTGCCTTCGACGCCGCCTACCGCTATCTGCGGGTTCTTGAGCACCGCATCCAGTTGTTCCAGATGCGCCGTACCCACCTCATGCCTACGAGCCAGGAGTCTTTGCGGTTCCTCGCAAAGGCCGTCCTGGGGCCCTTTTCAACGGGCAGGCCGCATCCGGACGCCCTGATCGAAACCTGGCAGAAGACCAAACGCTCCGTTCGCGAACTGCACGATCGGATCTTCTACCGGCCGCTGCTCAACACTGCCGCGAAGCTGAGCACCGAAGACGCCCGGCTCACTCCGGAGGCCGCCCAAGGCCGGCTTGCAGCACTCGGTTACCGTGACCCGCAAGGGGCCATGCGCCACATCGAGGCCCTCACCGCGGGGGTCAGCCGCCGCGCCGCGCTGCAGCGGCAACTGCTTCCCATCCTTCTCGGCTGGCTCGCCGAAGGTGTAGACCCCGACGCCGGACTGCTCGCCTTCCGCCGCGTCAGCGAAACCCTCGGAACGACCCATTGGTATCTCGGGATGCTCCGGGACTCGCAAGCGGCGGCCGAGCGGCTTTGCCACGTGCTCTCCAACTCGCGGTTGATCGCCGATCTCCTGGAGGTTTCCCCGGAATCCGTTGCGTGGCTTGGTGCCGACAAGGAACTCATGCCGCTTAGCTTCGAAGCGCAGTGGCAGGAAATCCAGTCCAAGATGTCGCGCCACGCCGATCCCGCGAACGCGATGCGGCTCATCCGGCTCATCCGGCGCCGGGAAATCCTCCGGATCGCCATCGCAGACAGCTCAGGCCTCCTGGAACAAGATGCGGTGGGCGCGGCATTGGCCGATGCCGACCGGGCCGCGGTTCTGGGCGCCTTGCACGTCGCCGAGGCCATCGTGGGTTCCGATGGACCCCTCAAGACTCAGGTGTTGGTGGTTGCCATGGGTAGGCAAGGCGGACGCGAGATCGGCTACGGCTCCGACGCCGACGTCATGTACGTCCATCGCGCTCTTCCCGGGGCGAGTGAATCCGAAGCCCAGCAACAAGCACTTGCCATCGTGGGGCACATTTCCACCTTGCTGACCCAACCCCTCAAACCGGCCATCCAGGCGGAGCGGGTCCTTAGTGTCGACGCCGATCTGCGTCCCGAGGGGAAGAGCGGGGCCATGGTCCGTTCCCTCGAGTCATACGCGGAATACTACCGGCGGTGGTCCCTCATCTGGGAAGCCCAGGCGCTGTTGCGGGCCCAGCCAATGGCCGGCAACGACGATTTGGCCGCGGAGTTCCTCCGGCTCATCAACCCGATCCGTTACCCGGAATCGCTCGCGGAGACAGATGTACGTGAGATCCGACGCGTCAAGGCACGCGTCGAGTCCGAACGGCTCCCGAGAAACGCCGATCCGGCCAGGCATGTAAAGCTCGGCAGGGGCGGACTCAGTGACGTCGAATGGCTTGTGCAGCTGCTCCAGCTCCAACACGCAGGGAAGCATCCGCAACTCCGGACGACTTCCACGCTGCAGGCCCTCGACGCGATTGAGTCGTTGGGCTTGATCGACAGGAGCGACATCGTGTTGCTTCGCGAAGCCTGGCGGCTCGCGAGCCGCATCCGCTCGGCGAATGTGATTTGCACCGGGCGCGCCTCCGATGTCCTCCCTGCCTCCCGCAGGGATCTCGAGGCCGTTGCCAGATGGTGTGGTTACGCTCCTGGGCAAGCCTCGGTGTTCGAGGAAGATTATCTGCGCCTGAGCCGGCGGACCCGGGCCGTGTTTGAGAAGGACTTCTACGGCCAGTGAGCTCGATTCCAGCCGTCCCTGCGGAGGGCGGAGGGCGCTAAGCTCGAAGGATGCTGGAAACCGTGTGGCTCATTCCTTTGAAGGATCTCGACGACGATGCCCGCGCCATCACGCTCGGCGACGTCGCAGTGATGGAATTGGCCGCGGGGCAGGAAGACTTTGTCGGGGACCCGTTCAAGATGATGCTCATGGGCCTCGAAGATGAAAGCCGCCTGCCGTACGTGATCGAAGCGGCCGGTGCCGCCGTCGGAGTATTCACCCTGCAGGCCGGTGCCGCGACCTTGGCGGGATGGCCCGACGACGATTCGGCCTGGCTCCTGCGTGGCTTCCTGATCGACCAGACGCGCCAAGGGAGGGGCCTGGGCTCCCTGTCGGCTGCCGCTGCTGCCCGGGAAGCGAAGAAGCTGACAGCGAGGCTGGGCGGCGGGCAGACCGGCGTCGTACTTTCAGTCAACGAACGCAATCCCGCCGCCAAAGCCGCGTACGCAAAGGCGGGTTTTCTCCAGACAGGCAGATACCTGGGTGGTTCCGCCGGTCCGCAATGGACGATGTACCGGGGTTTCGGCGACTAAGCCGTAACTAGGGCTCGACGAGCGTCAGGATGGTCTCCGGGCGCACGCCATCGAATTTCATCGCCTCGGCCGCCGCTTCGGACTCCATCATTCGCTGGAACGTTTCCATATCCGGGACTTCGACTATCAAACCAACGCGGTTGGTTTTTCCCGGGTCGACGAACGTTCGAACAGTGAAGCCCAGGGGCCCGAAGAGTTCTTCCCGTTTGGGTGAGCTGAGCCAGTGCTCAACGTCATCGACCTCATGGAAGATCATCAAGGTTGTCATCGTATGCCTCCGCTTTGAGTAGTTGCGTCAGGAGCCGGAAGGGATGAGGACTCTCTTGAGCATCCTGATCACGCTGAACGTACCACGACGTCCACGGCGGCGACAGGGCACGGACGCTCGCTCACTTATATGGGCGTTTGGCGGGACGCTCGCCCACTTATATCGGTGCTTGGCGGGACGCTCGCTCACTTGCGCCGTCCATCTGGTCAACGCTCCTGCAGTCATGACTTCAAGGTGGGCAGGTTACCTATTTTTTGTGAGCGGGGGATTGGGGGAGAACCGTTATATGTGAGCGGGGGTTCAGGAAGAGCGGCTATATGTGAGCGAGGGTCAGGCGGGGAAGGTGGGTCTTGGCCGATTGGGATAATAAGCTTACTTACAGTAAGGTTGCTGAGGTTTGCACAGCGATAAAGGCAATCATCAGAATGTTTACGACTGAAACGGAAGGTACATCATGAATGTCATCCTCGGAATCGTCGCGGTCATCGCGATCGTTTTCTTTATCATTGGCGGAACTGTCAAGGCCCTGGGATTCCTTCTTTGGATCGCCCCGATACTGATAGTCTTGGCGATTATCGTCTTCCTCTTCAGGTTGATTAGCGGGCGCCGGCGGGTGTAGGAAAAATCGGGGGTCCGGCCCCGGCGATCCCGGGCCTTTACCAAAGAACGGCTGTGTCTTATCGGACACAGCCGTTCTTTTTTGTGGACTCGAGTCAGGGACGTTAAAAGGAAAAGGGCCACAGTTCACAAAATGAACCGTGGCCCTTCATTTGCCTCGTGCGGTGTTGCTAGACGCCGTAGTAGAGCTCGAACTCGTAGGGGTTCGGGCGCAGCGACAGCGGACGAATCTCGTACTCGTACTTGTACTCGATCCAGGTGTCGATCAGGTCCTGGGTGAAGACGCCGCCGGCCTGCAGGAACTCGTTGTCCTCGCGCAGTGCCTCGAGGGCTTCCTCAAGGGAGCCCGGAGCCTTGGGGATGTCCTTGGCTTCCTCGGCGGGCAGTTCGTACAGGTCCTTGTCGATCGGAGCCGGGGGCTCGATGCGGTTGCGGATGCCGTCGATGCCAGCCATGAGCTGGGCGGAGAACGCCAGGTACGGGTTGGACGCGGCGTCCGGAGCGCGGAACTCGATGCGCTTGGCCTTCGGGTTGGAGCCTGTGATCGGGATGCGGATGCCGGCGGAGCGGTTGCCCTGCGAGTACACCATGTTGACCGGAGCTTCGAAGCCCTTGACCAGACGGCGGTAGGAGTTGACCGTGGGGTTGGTGAAGGCGAGCACAGCAGAGGAGTGCTTCAACAGGCCGCCGATGTACCAGCGTGCGGTGTCGGACAGTCCGGCGTAGCCCTTCTCGTCGTAGAACAGCGGGTCGCCGTTGCTCCAGAGGGACTGGTGGCAGTGCATGCCCGAGCCGTTGTCACCGAAAATCGGCTTCGGCATGAAGGTTACGGACTTGCCGTACTCCCACGCGGTGTTCTTGATGACGTACTTGAACTTCTGCAGGTCGTCGGCAGCGTGCACCAGAGTGGTGAACTTGTAGTTGATCTCAGCCTGGCCAGCGGCGCCGACTTCGTGGTGCGAGCGCTCGACTTCGAGGCCTGCTTCGTCCAGGGCGAGGCACATGGCGTCGCGGAGGTCAGCCTGGTGGTCAACCGGCGATACCGGGAAGTAACCGCCCTTGAAGGGGGTCTTGTAACCGAGGTTTCCGCCTTCTTCTTCGCGGCTCGTGTTCCAAGGGGCTTCAATCGAGTCGACCTTGTAGAAGGAACCCTGCGGGGAGGATTCGAACTGGACGTTGTCGAAGACGTAGAACTCGGCTTCGGGAGCAAAGAATGCCGTGTCCGCAATGCCGGTGGAGGCCAGGTAAGCCTCGGCCTTTTCGGCAACGCCGCGGGGGTCGCGGTGGTACGGGTCGCCAGTGCGCGGGTTCACGATGGAGAAGTTCAGCGCGAGGGTCTTCTCGATGCGGAAGGCGTCGATGAAGGCCGTGGTTACGTCCGGGATGAGCTGCATGTCGGACTCGGCGATGCCCTGGAAACCGCGGATGGAAGATCCGTCAAAGAGCTGGCCGTTGACAAAGAAGTCAGCGTCAACGCTCTTGGCCGGCACATTGAAGTGCTGCTGGACGCCCGGAAGATCGGTGAAGCGGATATCGACGAATTTAACATCTTCGTCTTTGATGAACTTGAGGACTTCGTCCGCAGTCTTGAACATCTATGCTCCTAACGCATAACAGGTAACAGGCCCCTCGGGCCGTCTGGTCCAGCGCAAACCGAAAGCAGGGAAACAAAAAAGTATCCCTGATGCGGCGGCTAGCAACTTCTCCAACCATAGGGAAATGGGATTTCCCCGGAGTGTCGGTATTGTTTCGAGCAGGTTACAGAACTGCCTGCCGTGTAAACGCTACTGGTCTACTGCAGTGCCAGTCTATGTCTTACGCCTGTGTGTCTGTTTCCTTGTGGACACTGTGAACGATCCACCACCCGCGACCGCCGCCGCCAACCATCCCTTGGTGAAGCCGTAAGCTTGAAGCGTGGTTGATCGTAAAGATATTGGTTCATGGCTCACAGGGCCGGACACGTCCGGAATCTCCAAGTACCCGGGAGCACGGCTCGGCCTGCCGGAGTCCGGCCCCGGCTCGATGGCCCGGGCCGGCCGTCGCATCCTGGCAATCTGCATTGACTGGGTCATTGCCCTGGTGATCAGCAACTTTGCCTTCGGGGGCAACCAGTGGGCGACGCTTGCCGTGTTTGCCGTGGAGCAGATCCTTCTCATCGGCACGCTGGGCTATAGCATCGGACACCGGGTTGCCGGCATCCACGTAGTACGGCTCGGGGGAGCACAGGCAGGACCCCTGGCTGCCTTGGCCAGGACGATCCTCCTGTGCCTGGTGATTCCCGCGGTTGTTTTCGATCCCGACCAGCGCGGACTCCATGACAGAGCCATGAACACAATCCTCATTCGGATGTAACTTTCTACGCAGACAAAAAAGCCGCCCGCTCCCGGAGATTCCAGGAACGGGCGGCTTTCGTGTTGGTTAGCGTCCGCGTGCTGCCTTGCGGTCAGGCCGTGCCTTGTAGGGGTCGATGCCCTTGGGGATCGGCAGGCGGTTGCCTAGAGAAGAGATCCGCTTGCTGACAGCACCGACCTCAACCTTGGTGAGCTCGTTCTTGTATTTGTTCATGGTCTTTGCGATCTGGCTGATGGGCACCTGGCCTTCGCCACGGCCGCTTTCGATCACGTGAATGGTGACGTTCGGCAGGATACGTGCGAGCTTCTTGCGCTCGGCGTCAACCAGGGGCTTGACGCGGTGCGATGGTCCTTCGCTGACCAGCACGACGCCGGGACGGCCGATGGCGCGGAAGACAGCGTCCTGGGTGCGCGGGTTGACGGCGACCGGCTGATCCTCGGTGATCCAGCCGCGGCGCAGGGTCCCCAAAGCCGCACCGGAAGCTCCGGGCTGGTTCTCAATCTGTGCGAAGGCCGCACGTTCCGCGCGGCGCGACAGGATGAAGACAGCTGCCAGCAGGCCCAAGGGGATGCCGATGATCAGGCCTGTGACCCAGTTGTTCAGGAGGAGCCCGACGACGAGGCTGACAGCAATGACGCCAAGGAACGCCAGAAGCATGAGCCACACGACGATGGGGTCATTGCGGCGGGTCATCTTGAAGACCTCGCCGATCTGCTTCAGCTGGCTCGGCTTCTTGGCCTTGGCTTCCTTGGGCTTGCGGGAAAACAAGCCGCGTTTGGGAGCGTCGGCAGCCGATGTTGTCGAGTTGCTGGGATCAGGGGATTTCGCCATAGTGCCTTAATTCTACGTGATTTATGCCAAAGGACCGGACGCCGGATTTGTCCGGGGTCCGGTCCTTTGACCGTGCTTTAGCGGACGTGCTACGCGTGGTGTGCGAGGAGGGTGCGTGCTTCCTGGCGGGTGGTGCCGGAGTCCTGGATGCCTTCGGCGATGTGGGCCAGGTGGGCGGGGATTTCTCGGCCTTTTTTGCGCATCGCGGTGGCCCAGAGGCGTCCGGCGCGGTAGGAGGAGCGGACCAGGGGGCCGGACATGACGCCGAGGAAGCCGATTTCCTCGGCTTCGGTGGCGAGGTCGACGAATTCCTGGGGTTTGACCCAGCGGTCCACGGGCAGGTGCCGTTCGGAGGGGCGCAGGTACTGGGTGATGGTGATCAGGTCACAGCCCGCGGCGTGCAGGTCGGCCAGGGCTTCGGAGATCTCTTCGCGGGTTTCGCCCATGCCCAGGATCAGGTTGGATTTGGTCACCATGCCGGCGGCCCGGCCCTGGGTGATGACGTCCAGGGAGCGGTCGTAGCGGAACGCGGGGCGGATGCGTTTGAAGATCCGGGGCACGGTTTCGACGTTGTGCGCGAAGACCTCCGGGGCGGAGTCGCAGATCGCTTGGATGTGTTCGGGTTTGCCGGAGAAGTCGGGGATGAGCAGTTCGACGCCGGTGCCGGGGTTCAGTTCGTGGATCTTGCGGACGGTTTCGGCGTAGAGCCAGACGCCTTCGTCTTCCAGGTCGTCGCGGGCGACGCCGGTGACGGTGGCGTAGCGCAGGGCCATGGCCTGGACGGAGCGGGCGACCTTGGTGGGTTCGAACATGTCCACGGGGGAGGGTTTGCCGGTGTCGATCTGGCAGAAGTCGCAGCGGCGGGTGCATTCGGAGCCGCCGATCAGGAAGGTCGCTTCCTTGTCTTCCCAGCACTCGAAGATGTTCGGGCAGCCGGCTTCCTCGCACACGGTGTGCAGGCCTTCTTTTTTCACGAGGTTCTTCAGGCCCACGAATTCAGGGCCCATCTGGACCTTGGCTTTGATCCACTCGGGCTTGCGTTCGACCGGGACGGCTTTATTGCGCTGTTCAACGCGCAGCAGCTTACGGCCTTCAGGTGCCAGGGTCACTGGAGTGCTCCTTCGGGGCTGGATACGAGTGCTTCTTCGTGCTTGCGGAACTCTTCGATGAAGCGCTCGGCAATGTCGGCCGGGTTGATGGTCCTGCCGGTCTCAATGGACATGGTGGTGACGCTGGCGTCGGTGATGCCGCACGCGATGATCTGCGCGTAGGGAGCGAGATCGTTGCTGCAGTTGATGGCCACGCCGTGCATGGTGACGCCGTCGAGGACACGGATGCCGATTGCCGCAATCTTGCGGTCCGGGCCCTTGTCGTCGGCGAGGACCCAGACTCCGGCCCGGCCCTTGACCCGCGTGGCTTTGATCCCGTAGTCCTCCATGATTGCGATCATGACGGCTTCGAGGCGCTCGACGTAGTCACGGATCCCGGCGCGGTTCTTCAGCTTGAGGATGGGGTAGGCAATGAGCTGTCCCGGTCCGTGCCAGGTCAACTTGCCGCCACGGTCCACCGGTACGACCGGCGTTCCGTCAAACGGGCGCTCGTGGTCCTCCGTGAGCTTGCCAGCCGTGTACACCGCGGCATGTTCAAGGAGCAGGACGGTGCTCGGTTTCTCGCCGGCAACAACCTTGTTGTGGAGTTCGCGCTGGATATCCCAGCCCTGCATGTAGTCAACGAAATCCGGGGCAAGACCCAGCTGTGAAAACTCAAGAGTCATGGGGACAAGCTTAGACCCCGCTGGACGTACGCCATGATTTTGTGGCCAAGCTCTCAGTCGTACTCGGCCTGCTTGCGGGGCCGCGGCCCCCAGGGCCTGTGGATAACTTCTGCGGCAATCCGCGATTTCCTGTATTTGTTGAGGCATGGAGACTTTTTCGCCCGGCGAGAGTGGTCGGGACCATAAGGGGGACATGCCTTCCCAGGGGATCGAACCTTCCGAACCTTTGATCCCAGGCTTTGTTCCGGTCCGTGAGCTGGGGCGCGGCGGGAGCGCCACGGTGTGGCTCGCAACGGAGCAGCGGTCGCGGAGCAATTTCGCCGTAAAATGCCTTGGCCGGAGGCCGGCGACGGTGAATCCGGGCGAGGCGAAGTCATCGGTGCTCCGTGAGGTACGGCTTCTGTCCAGGCTGGACCATGAGCACCTCGTCAACGTCCACGGCGTCGTTGAGTTGGCAGGGTCCTTCGACGGCGGCTTGGGCGTGGTCATGGACTACGCCCCCGGGGGATCCCTCGGGCAGTTGGTGTCCAGCAGGGGGCGTCTTGGCGTGGGTGAGACGGTGACTATCCTGACGCCGCTCGCGCAGGCATTGGCCTATCTGCATCGCCAAGGCATGACACATTCCGATGTTTCGCCCGGCAATGTGCTCTTCACTGCCCAAGGGAAGCCGCTCCTGTCGGACATGGGCATTTCCCGCGTGGTGGGGGACGCTTCCGGGGTCCCGGAGTCCGGAACTCCCGGATTCGTGGATCCCTATCCGGTTGTCCGGGGGAGCGCGGAACTCCAGCCGCAGCGGGATACCTACTCCCTCGCTGCCCTTGGCTGGTATTGCCTCACCGGTTCTGCCCCGGACACTGCGGCACGCAGGCCGCCCCTGACACTCCTGGTACCCGCGGTCCCTACCGCCCTGGCTGTTGCGATCGAGGCCGGGCTTCATCCGGATGGACACCAGCGCCCCTCCGCGGCCGAATTGGGTGTCGCGGTCTACCGGAGCGCCGCGCCGGAAGCCGTGGACCTTTCGGCTTCGGTGCACGCGGCTGTTGTTCCGGAACTGATGACCCGGCGTCGGGCTTGCGGTCCTCGCTCAATGCAAGCCCGCATCGCGGCGCTTTTCAGCTTCCGCCGTCCGGAGGTGGGACGCAGGCGCCGGCGGGCGGTTGCGCCGCTTTCCGTACGACGGCGGGCGGCGTCCGTTGTGCTCGCCGTCGGGATAATCGTGGGCGCCGGATCAGTAGCCGCGGTGTGGTTGGCTGGCACAGGGTGGTGGACTGGCGATCGGGGACCGCGAGCCGAGGCCTCCGCTTCGGCGCCTCAGACCGTCCTCGGCGAAGTCCCAGCGGCGGTTGAGGTTCCCGCGGGGCTGTGGAGCCGGATCCGATCCACAAACCCCGAGGAAGCCATTAGGGGACTATCGGCGATCCGGGACACAGCGTTGAGTTCCGGCAAGTTCGAGCTCCTGGACCACGTCAATGTGCAGGGCTCGGCGGCCGCCGCCTCGGATGGGAAGCTCAGGGACGAATTGATCGGCGCCGGCTTGGTTCTCGCCGGCTTTTCCACGACCTTGACCAGCGTGAGCGTGGAGGGCCCTCCCAGCCCGGACCGGGCAACAGTCAATATCACGGCGGAAACGTCCGCCTATGAAGAACGGGACGCCTCAGGGAAGGTAGTCGGAGCGCGTCCCCGGGGCGAACCACAGGAACTCAGGGTGGTTCTCCTGCGTGGCGAGGACGCGTGGAGGATCACGGAGATCCTGGCAAGGCAGTCTTAAGCGATCACTTGCCGCCCTTTGCCACCCATCGGGCGGCCTCCGCCAGCGCGGGGTGCTGCCAGGTGAAGCCCGAGTCCATAAGCCTCGCGGGTTCCATGCGCTGGCTGGCGAGGACTAATTCCTCAGCCAGATGGCTTCCCAGGACGAGGCGCAGCGCGGGGGCCGGCACGCGGAGGAACGCCGGCCTGTGCAGAGCCGCCGCCAGTTGAGCGACGATGGCGTTGACGTCGGCGCTTTCCGGGGCGCACACATTGACGGGACCTTCGAGCGAGGAGTTGAGCAGGTATTCGAAGGCTGACACTACGTCCACGAGGGAAATCCACGGCCAATATTGCCGACCGTTTCCGAGCGGTCCGCCCACGCCCATCTTCAACAACGGAAGGAGCGGCCCCAACGCTCCGCCGTCAGGGCTGAGGACCACGCCGGTACGCGGCGTCATCACCCGTACGCCGGCAGGTGCCGTGTGGGCGGCGGCCTCCCAACCGACGCATAGGCCCGCCAGCATGCCTTTGCCTGGTCCCGAGTCCTCCCGGAGCAGGCCGGCACGGGACGAACCGTAGTAACCCGAGGCCGACTGGCTCAGGAACGTTCCGGGCGGAGTTCCTAGCCGTCCCATGGCCGCCGTGAGCGTTTCTGTTGTGCGCAAGCGTGAGTCGATGATGTCCCGCACGCGTGCTTTGGTCCATCGGCGCTCCCCGATGCCCGCCCCGGAGAGGTTGACCACCGCGTCTGCGCCGTCGAGTACCGCCTCATCCAGTTGACCGGCGGCCGGATCCCAATATGCCTCGCCGGCTCCTGTAGGCGGACGGCGAACCAGCCGGACGACCTCGTGCCCACTGCCGAGGAGATGCGCGGAGAGCGCGGTTCCGATGAATCCTGAAGCACCCGATATCACGATTCGCATGCCTCATCTCATCATGGCAAGCATCACTTCGGCATTACGGCAGGCCTCAAAGGGCTCGCTACTCCGTTGACTATGATCGAACAATGACCTCCTCCAGCTACTTCCGTTTCCCGCATTTGCACGGTGATTTGATCACTTTCGTGGCCGAAGACGACGTTTGGATTGCGCCCGTGGCCGGAGGCCGCGCGTGGCGGATTTCGGCCCAGCAGCTCCCTGCACGCAATCCCCGCTTCACCCCGGACGGCAAGCGGCTCGTCTGGACCACCATCGTCGGGGCAGCTCCCGAGGTGGTGACAGCCAATGTCGACGGCGGCGGGTACAAGCAGTTGAGCTACTTCGGTCACAGCACCACCCGCGTCAAGGGATTCAGCTCCTCAGGCGACATTGTGGTCACCACGGCTTTCGAACAGGCTGAGGGGCGGCACACGCATGCCTACGCCTTGCCGCTCGACGGCGGCCCCGCCGTCGAGCTTCCCTTCGGCCCCGTCGAATCGGTGGCATTCGGCCCGGAAGTGGGGGACGAGCGTCCCGTTGTCCTTGCCAGCGTGCTCTCCCGTGAGCCTGCCTGGTGGAAGCGGTACCGCGGCGGCACCGCGGGAAAGCTGTGGATCGACGCCGACGGGAACGGCGAGTTCGCCCGCTTGCTTCCCGAGCTCGACGGGAACCTCGCTGACCCGCTGTGGGTAGGCGGACGGATCGCCTTCCTCTCGGACCACGAGGGATACGGAAATCTCTATTCGGTGCAACCGGACGGTTCGGATTTGCGTCGGCACACCGATCACGAGGACTTCTACGTCCGGCACGCTGCGAGCGACGGCAAGCGGGTCATCTTCGAATCGGCGGGCGAGTTGTGGATCCTGCCGACGCTCGAGGCCGATGCCGAGGCGGTACGCCTGGACATCTCGCTGGGCTCGGCATCCCAGTCGCGCCGCCCATCACCCCTCAAAGCCGCCGCCCACTTGGGCGACGTCTTCCCCAACGCGGCAGGTTCGGCCAGCGCGGTGGAATCCCACGGAACCATCCACTGGCTGCGCCACAAAGACGGACCGTCCCGCGTGGTCGAAGCGACCCCGGGCGTGCGGGCAAGGCTTCCCCGCCCCCTTGTTGACGGGCGTATCGCCTATGTAGCGGACCACGACGGCGTCGATTCCCTGTACATCAAGAGGATTGCCCCGCGTTTTTCGCGGCCTGCCGTCGAGGCGCCAGTCCAGGACGCTGGACCCGCGCCACGCGAAGCTGAAGAGGACGGCGCCGGACAATTGCCCCGCCCGGTCTCGGCATCGGCCATTGCGGGACAGCCCGCGACGTCGGCGGTTCGGCTGCCGGAACCGCACGCGGAGCCCGCTACGGCGTCCGCGGACGCCGAGGCTGTCCCGGTCAACTCCGCGAAGGGCGGAGCCGAGGAGTCACGGCTCGACTTCCTGAGGATCGATTTCCCCAAGGCAGCCCGTCCAAGCGCCCTCGAAGCCAGTCCCGATGGCCGGTGGCTTGCCGTGGGTACCGCATTCGGGGACGTCTACCTGGCCGACACTGCCAGTGGCACCTTGTCGCTGCTTGTCAGCGTAGGGGACGGCAGCATCGAGGGCCTCGCATGGTCGCCGGACTCACAATGGCTCGCATGGTCCGAGCCTGTGACGTCCTTCGGGTCGCGGAGCAAGTTGCGCATGGTCAGCACCGCCAACCCGGAAGACATCGTGGACGTCACCGATGGCCGCTTCTGCGACGAATCGCCGGCCTTCACTCCCGATGGCAAATTCCTGGCGTTCCTCTCGAACCGCAGCTTCGATCCCGTGTACGACGGCCATGCCTTCGACTTGTCTTTCCCGAGCCCCATCAAGCCGTACCTCGTGGCGCTAGCTGCAGCCACTCCTTCGCCTTTCGGCCCGGTAGTGGACCTGCTGGACGAGGACGAAGCGGACGCTGTACCCGAAGGGAAGAACGGCGGGACGAACGGCGCGACGAACGGCGCGAAGGATGGTCCGGGGAATGGCGCCGGGACCGACGTCAAGGTCCGCGTGGACCGTGAAGGGCTGCCGTTGCGCGTCATCGGCGTCCCGGTGCCGCAGGGCAACTACTCGGCGCTTTCGGCCTCCAGCGGCGCACTGCTGTGGCTCGACACCCCGCTCTCGGGTGTCACGGGAGATGGCCGTGGCACGGTGCAGGACAAGGCGCCTGCTCCGGCCTTGGTCCGCTACGAGCTTTCGAAGCAAAAGCAGGTCACGCTCGCGTCCGCTGTTGAGCGCTACCGATTGTCCGGAGACGGCAAGAAACTGGTCTTCGTCAACGACAAGCAGGTTGTCGCCGTACCGTCCGACGCCAAGGCCGAGGAAGAATCGGGCGAGCTGGTCAAGGTTGAGCTGAACCGGATCCGGGTGGTCATGGATCCGTTGGCCGTATGGGGACAGGCATTCGACGAAGCGTGGCGACTGCAGCGGGACTTTTTCTGGACCGAAGACATGGCCGGCCAGGACTGGGATTCGGTGCACCGACGGTACCGCCCCGTCGTCGAGCGCCTGGGTTCGCACGACGACCTGGTGGACCTTCTGTGGGAACTGCACGGTGAGCTAGGCACTTCCCACGCTTACGTGCGTCCGGCGGCGGTGGGCGAACCCGGGAGCAATGGACAGGGAAGGCTCGGTGCCGACCTCAAGCTCACAGAGGCCGGTTGGGAGATCACGCGCATCCTCGCAGGAGACAGTTCCGACCCGCTGGCCAACTCGCCGCTGACTCGGCCGGGAGCCGACGCGAAGGTGGGCGACGTTGTCCTGGCGATCGACGGCGTCGGGCTCTCCGCGGACCGTACTCCGGCCAAACAACTGGTGGGCGCAGCGGGTCGGACGGTGGAACTCACGATCTTGAATGGCGGCGGGCACGGCGAGGCGGCCGGCCGGCAGCGGCGGATCGCCGTGGTTCCGGTGAAGGATGAGGAACGCTTGCGGTACCAGGAATGGGTGCACGCCAACAGGCGCACCGTGCGCGAGGCCTCGGACGGAAACTTCGGCTACCTGCATGTCCCGGACATGATGGCCAACGGCTGGGCCCAGCTTCACCGGGACCTCGATACCGAGACCGCGCTGGACGGGTTGATTGTCGATGTGCGGCGGAACCGTGGCGGCCACACCTCGCAGCTCGTGGCGGAACTGATCGGACGCAAGGTCACCGGCTGGAGCATGCCCCGCGGCGAAAAGCCGCGTACCTACCCGCACCACGCCCCGCGCGGCCCTGTCATTATCCTGACCGACGAATTCGCGGGTTCCGACGGCGACATCATCACCCAGGTGTCCAAACTCCGCGGCATCGGCCCGGTCATCGGCACCCGGACCTGGGGCGGCGTCGTGGGCATCGACAACCGTTTTTCCCTGGCTGACGGCACCGGCGTGACCCAGCCGCGCTATGCCACGTGGTTCTCCGGCGGCATCGGCTGGAGCGTGGAGAACTTCGGGGTTGAGCCGGACATCGAAGTGGTGTTCCCGCCCCACGCCTATGCGGCCGGCACCGATCCCCAGTTGGAGTACGGGATCGGCGCGCTCAAGGAAATGGTCCAGGAACTACCCACGGACCGGCCGCCGCTTCGTGAAGGCTACAGCAAGGTCCGCCCCGCTGCGTTGCCCGCGAGGCCGCAAAAGGGCTAGCTCAAGGCCTGCAATACGAAGTCCCCGCCCTTTCCGGAAGGAAAGGCGGGGACTCGCTTTTTGGACAGGTTTCGGATGTGTTGCCCGCTAGGAAGCGAGCGTGGCATCCAGCGTGATCGGAGTCGCCCGGAGTGCCTGGGATACCGGGCAGTTGACCTTGGCGTCCTCGGCGAGGCGCTGGAATTCTTCTTCGGAGACACCGGAGATGCGTGCGCTCACGGTCAAGTGGATGCCCGTGATGCCCTCGCCCGGCTGGAAGGTGACGTCGGCCTTGGTGTTGACCTCTTCCGGCGTGAAGCCTGCACCCGCAACGCCGTTGCTGAATGCCATCGAGAAGCATGCCGAGTGTGCTGCGGCAATCAGTTCTTCGGGGCTGGTCTTGCCTTCCGCGGACTCCGCGCGGGCCTTCCAGGTGACGTTGAAGGTCCCCAGTCCTGAGCTGTCCAACGTGGTGTTGCCGGCGCCTTCGATCAGGTTGCCGTTCCATACGGTGTGTGCGGTGCGTGTTGTAGCCATGTCCACTCCTCAGCGTCGTTGCGAATTGGCATCCGGATACCGGATGCCGCCGGGTTCAATCCTAGGGATTCGACGGCGGCCGCGCACCGCTTGTCCGCTCTCAGAGGATTGTGACTGCCACTGTTTGAGAAGCGACGGGTTTAAGCGGCGACGGCCGCCGGACGAATGTCCAGGCGGCCGCGCTGTTTGCTCAGGTCAGCGTGTATTCGCCGGTCACTGCCAGATCGTGGCGATGGCGATGTTGAGCAATCCCAGGCCTCCGACGCCGTGGGCCAGGCCCGTCGAGACCGGTTCGCCCTTCTTGACCTTGCGCGAGCCGATGACGGCGAGCACGGCCACTGCGAGTCCGATCGCGAACTTGATGCCGAGCTTGAAGTAGTTAGGGTCGGCATTGGGCAGCATGGGCAGGATTCCCATCATCGCAATACCCGTGATCAGCTGCACGAAGGCACCATCCCGCTGGCGCGGGTGGACAGTCGGCTGCTTCATGGTGGCGATCCAGTAGCCCACAATCATGGCTGCGCCGACGATGTGCAAGAACAGCAGGACGTTGAAGAGGATAGTCATGGCTCCAGCTTATCCAGAATCTTCTACGAGCCGTAGCAAAGCCACGGGGCAATATCCGGGCATGAAAAACGGGAAGGTCCCGGCGGTTTCCCGTCGGGACCTTCCCGTCACGCGATAACTGGAATCAGAGGCCCAGGTCGGCTTCGAAGGAACCTTCCTCAAGGCGGGCCCTGAGGGTCTGCAGGAAGCGGCCCGCGTCGGCACCGTCAACCAGGCGGTGATCGTACGTGAGGGACAGGTACATCATGGAGCGGATGGCGATCGAGTCGTCACCGTTCTCGTCGGCAACCACGACCGGACGCTTGACGATCGCGCCGGTGCCCAGGATGCCCACCTGGGGCTGGTTGATGATCGGCGTGTCGAACAACGCGCCGACAGACCCGATGTTGGTGATGCTGAAGGTACCGCCGGACAGCTCGTCCGGACCGATCTTCCCCTGGCGGGTACGGCCGGCGACATCGGCGATCTTGCTGGCCAGGCCGGCAAGGTTCAGGTTGCCGGCGTCCGAAATGACCGGGACCAGCAGGCCCTTGTCGGTGTCCACCGCAATCGCGAGGTGTTCCGCGTTGTGGTAGGTGATTTCCTGCTTGGCTTCGTCGTACGCGGCGTTCAGCTTGGGGTGCTGCTTCAAGGCTTCGGCCACGGCCTTGGCGATGAACGGCAGGAACGTCAGCTTGACGCCGTTCTGGGCCTCGAAGGAGCCCTTGGCCTTGAGGCGGAGCTTGGCGATCTTGGTCATGTCGACCTCGTGCACCTGGGTCAGCTGCGTCGAGGTTTCGAGGGACTCGCGCATGCGGCGGGCGATGACCTGGCGGATGCGCGGAGCCTTCTCGACGGTACCGCGGAGCGAGGAGGCCGCCACCTGGGCAGCAGCAGGCTTGCCGGGGGCTGCAGGGGCTGCGGACGCCGGGGTGGAAACGGAGGCTGCCTGCGCAGCCGTTTTCATTGCGTCGGCCGCGGCAAGCACGTCCTGCTTCCGGATACGGCCGCCGACACCGGTGCCTGTCACGGTGGTGATGTCGACACCGCTCTGGTTGGCCAGCTTGCGGACGAGGGGGGTGACGTAGCCGGACTCGCTCGAAGACGCTGCGGGTGCGGCAACCGGTGCCGGGGCAGCCGGGGCGGCTGCGGGAGCCGGGGCTGCCGGAGCGGGTACGGATTCAACAACGGGTGCTGCTGCTGCAGGTGCTGCTGCTACGGGTGCCGGTGCTGCTGCGGCGGGGGCGCCCGAGCCGATGACGGCAAGAACGGAACCGACTTCAGCGGTGTCGTCTTCGTTGACGCGGATCTCGAGCAAAGTGCCGGCCACGGGGGAGGGGATCTCGGTGTCGACCTTGTCCGTGGAGACCTCGAGGAGCGGTTCATCCACCTCGACGGTGTCGCCGACGGCCTTGAGCCAGCGGGTGACGGTGCCTTCGGTGACGCTTTCACCCAGGGCGGGGAGAGTCACGTCGTGACCCGATGCCTCGCCGGAAGCTGCGGCGGGGGCTGCGGCTTCTTCGGCTGCGGGAGCCGGTGCTGCTTCAGGTGCTGGTGCTGCTTCAGGTGCGGGGGCTGCCGGTGCTTCTTCCGCAGGTGCGGCGGCGGGCGCTGCAGCGCCGTTGCTGCCGCTGCCGATCCGAACCAGGGGAGCGCCGACTTCGGCGGTCTCGTCTTCAGCCACGAGAATTTCTTCGATGATGCCGGCAATAGGAGACGGGATTTCGGTGTCTACTTTGTCGGTGGAAACTTCGAGCAGGGGCTCGTCGACTTCCACTCGGTCACCAACCTGCTTGAGCCAGCGAGTGACGGTGCCTTCGGTGACGCTTTCACCAAGGGCGGGCAAGTTAACGGATTCAGACATGTCGTCCCCGTTCTCCTTATTGATCTTTAGTGCGGATGAGTGTTGCCTGCTGGGGTCCGGGGGGGGGCGGGGGGGGGGGGGGGGGGGCGGGGGGGGGGGGGGGGGGGGATGAGAGTGGGGGGGGGGGGGGGGGGCGCCGCGCCAGCGAGAGGCGCCCCCGCCCCAGCCCGCCCCAGGGCCACGGGCCCCAC
>NZ_JBZAYA010000023.1:0-54457 GCF_058244265.1 Arthrobacter sp. SE2
GCGAACGTTCCGAGTGCGGCATCGATGCGGCTGACGGCGGTGGTGATGCCGACGGCGCTGGCGCGGACGTGGGTGGGGAAGATTTCGCTCGGGAAGGCCCACTCCAGGATGCTGGGTCCTCCGGAGAAGAGGGCGTAAGTCACCAAGCAGCCCACAATGATGGCCAAGGGGGCCGGCCGGACAAAGCCCAGGATGAAGGGCGGGATGGCCAAGTTGGCGAAGCACCAGCTGATCAGCGGCCTACGGCCCAGGTTTCGATCAGCGTCCGCGCCTGGTTGCAGCCGACGAAGAAGACGAAGTCGAGCATGACTGAGCCGAGCTTGGAAGGTTGCCTTCGCCCATTCCGAATGTCTTCAGGATGCTCGGGCCGAAGGTGAAGATCGCGAAGAACGGGCCGACGTGCAGTGCGTAGAAGAGGCGCAAAAGATGCTGCGCTTACCGAGTTGGCAAGGACTTTCATGCCCCTGGTTTCGTCTCTTCCGCGGCTGCCGCAGGTGACGAGCGCGAACTCCTGATCACGGACAGTTGTACCACCAGCGAGTGCAATTCATGACGTGCACATTGGGCACCAAATAAGTACACAGGGAAGAGTCGCCGTTCCAGCAAAAATACATGGAGCACAGCACTGGACAAGTCCCGCCCAGTTGTACTGGCAACAGGTACCGACTGGAGCACCATATGGCAGGCAGCAGCTGTCCCGAGCCGCGATCACGCCCTGTGACAAGAGGCCTTTCGAGTACTCGCTCGGCTACACCTCTCTAACAACGTCACCATCGGTCCAAAAGACCATGATCGCATCTCGATCGTACTTCCTGGCCCCTTCTCCTTCGTGTAAACGAACACAAATTCGTCACCGAGTGTCAATGCGCACTTACCAATTTGAGTTCCGCGAGGGCTTACAGAGATCATCGCCTGCGCAACGGCTGCCTCGACGGCTGAACGCGCATAGCCGGCATCAATCGCCGCCTTCTGGGCCCGCTTTCTAAGCTCGCTTAGCTCCCCCTTCGTAGCTTCGCGGGTGAGGGCACCTTCTGTCTGTCCCACGGAACAGTGTCACTGGGCGTTGGCGCCGCAGAAGCGGCGTTCGCGCCGGCCGTACCGAGCGCGACGGATGCCGCTCCTGCGAGTATTCCCTTGAGAATTCCTCTTCTTCCGAACATGATTTACTTCCTAATGTTTTGTCATTTGCCTAGGGTGCGATAGTTGACGGTACCGAGTAGCCCAATCAGCAACGCGCCCGAAATTGTGATCACGACGTTGCTGATACCTAGTGGGCCGGACGTGAACATTCCGAGAACGACAATGGCGGCAATTCCCAGGTTTCTGATCAAGAGGATCGGACGAACCTTCTGCCTTCCGGACCCCGCGCATCCACAATCTGTCTCGATTTTCCGAATGAGGACGGTGCCGATCGCGATCGAGAACACGAGTAGCAGAAGCAGCAGGATGACCCCAGCGGAAATCGTGAGATAGCCCGTGGCAAAGAGCATGCCCAGAACAAACTCGGTGGGAGGCAGATACGAGGCAATGAGTCTGGCTTGGATCGGGCTAGTGAGCCTGTAGCCCATCACTTGAGTCCAAAAGTCTGCAATACGGCCGAACTTTGATGTGCCCGACCAAATAAAGAATCCACCGCCAATAAGCCTGGCAACATCCAGGAAAATATCCACGCAAAACCCCCAATCATCCATACGTTGAACTGCTGTCTCCAAGCTGCCTCGGCGAGGCTCCGGGTCCGCCGTCGTCGCGACAAACCCAAGCTTTTCAAACCATTACCTAGGCGCTATTTGTTCTGGAATTGTTGAGGCGACCCCCTCGGCGTGTGAAGCTGAGATGATCCATCGCCGCAGGCCGTTTCCAAGGCGACCGCAGGACCGCCCACGAGCACCCCTCGAGTGCTCTTAGCAATGACCCGTATTCCGTATCCCTGGGAAGGTATTTGGGCAGTCGTTGCGGCCAAAACGCCTTAGATCGGAATCGTCGCCGCGTCGATGGGGTTGCTGCGCCCGACGATCTTCTCGTCCGCGACGGCGATGGAGACCGTCATGCGAACAACGAACCAGGTCGAGGCCACGACGCTGGTCGCGATGACGGTTCCAGACCTGCCTCTCTACGATCTTCTGGACGGCCATTCGGATCCCCGCTGCCGCATTTGTGAGTAGATGATCCAGGCAATGGAGCCTGCAAACGGCAACAAAAGGATCGCGACGGTAATCGCTACTTTGACTGGAGCGGGAATCCATTTTGACGCCATCAGCGACGCAAGCGCGACGATTACCAACACCAAATAGACGACCGCGAACACAGGAGTTGCCCAAGAGTTGACGGCTGGGTTAACCGGATCAGTTGGGCTCAACACGACCGACCTGCTTTGCTTGCTTCTTATAGACAACCCACGTCGCGAGGTTTGCCCCGGCTGCGGCTAGGGACAGTATCCCCATGATGATCTGATTGGTAGAGAACGCGATGGCGGCAACGATCAAGAGCATTGCAGCGGCGGAGAGGGTCAGAAGTTTCATGACGCCGTCATCCACATCCCGAGGCAAGCGATGGGCCGGCAAGTTGGTGCCGGTTCATAATCCCCCCAAGGGTTAGGTCGACATAGCTTGGCTAGGAAGACTGGTCAGTTGTTGAGCTAATGACTCCCAATCCTGAAAGAAAGATAAACCTGCGAATACCCGTCTCCGTGTGGATTAGTCGAATCTCCGTGCGTTTTACGCCAATCTCCGTGTGAAAATCGCCAAATTCAGTGGAGAAGAGCCGGCATCTACGTGTTTGGTGCTACGTGTGTCTATGTGTCACCCACAGCGCCGTCGTGCTTCACGACGGAACCACACAGAAAGTGAATGCATCCCGCCCACGTGCCGGGCGCCGTCGTACCCCTCGACCTCTGCGACGCAACGCGCCGCCTAGTCCTCAGCCTCCGGCAGTTCCTGCGTCCCGGACCCAGGGTCCTTCCTCGGAGACTCGCCGTCCGGGCTGAGCTCGTCGGAGTAGGGTGCGCGACCTTGGGGGAATGTGTCGATGAGTTCGTTGGCGGCCGTGGCCAGGAGGTCGCGCTGAAGGACGGGCAGGGAGAGGAGGCCTTGGAGGTAGGCTTCAACCTCGTACTCGCCAACTTCGCCCCCCAGGCTGAAGTACTTGAGCCAGAGTTCGCCGACGTTGATTTTTGCTGACTTCATGGCAGCTGCCAGCATGCGCTGCTGTTGTGGTTCGTGCGGATCGAAGCCCACGGGCTGACCAGGTCGCGACTGTGGAGGGACTCAGCCAAGGCTTCACTGGCCAGGATATTCGCAAGCAGCGTTGCAGCCGGGGCGGCAAATAGTTCCAGCACTCGGGCCGCGTCCTCGCAGAGGGGTGCTGACCACTGAACGGATAGGCATACCCTTCACGGCGTCAGTCCAGTCCGGCCACCGGGGATCGGCGCTTGCCAGGGGCTGAGCGGAGAAGGCTCAGACCTCACCTTTGGTGGTGCTGGCTCTAAGGTCCAGCGTGGGCTTGGGGGACTGGACGATGTTCTCGGTCGCCGCCCAGGAGGCGAGGAGTTTGAGGGCTTCTTCGGAGGCGCTGCCGGGAATGGCGGGGTAAACAGTCAGGGTATGGCCTGGGTCGTCTTCGAGGTCCATGGCCTGGTACGTCAGTTCAAGGAGCCCGACAACGGGGTGGTTGAAGAATTTGGTGCCTGAGTAGTGGCGGCGGACGTTGTGTGCCGCCCAGCGCGTACGGAATTCGTCGCTGCGCATGGAGAGCTCGCCAACGAGTGCTGCGATGTCCTTGTCGTGGGGGTTGCGGCCGGCATCGCGGCGCAGAATCGCCACGTTGACGTTCGCTGCACGGTCCCAGTCGGGGTAGAAGTTGTGGGCCCGGGAGTCCAGGAAGATGAAGCGCGAGTGGTTCGCGGGGCGTGCCGGGCCACGATACATCTCGGAGTAGAGGGCGTAGCCGAGGGCGTTGGCGGCGACGATGTCCATGCGGTTATTGCCGATAAAGGCCGGTGCGCCGGTGATGGCGTCGAGAAGATACTGCATCACGGGCCGCACTGCTGACGCAGGTGTGTCGGTGGAGAGTTTCCTTCCCGAGGTACCGGCCGCACGTGCCAGGTCATAAAGGTGGTCGTGTTCGGCGCGGTCAAGCTCCAAGGCCCGGGCGATTGAGTCGAGGACGCTGTCCGAGACCCCCGTGAGGTTTCCACGCTCGAGGCGGGTGTAGTAGTCGATGCTGACGCCGGCGAGGCGGGCGACTTCTTCCCTTCGGAGACCCGCCACGCGGCGCCGGCCGCCGATGGGCTCGATGCCCGCCTGCTCGGGGGTGATGCGTCCTCGGCGGGAGACCAGAAACTCTCGTACCTCGGCTCGGTTATCCATAAGGAAACGGTACGGCGTAACTAGGAACCGTTGGGAGGTTCTGTCATAACCCGTTTCGACAGGGCCCTCGCTACGCCTGCGCATTGCGGGTTTCATGGAAATCGAAGTCAGGCATTCGATGAAATGGAGCACCAGCGTATGCGCGCAACCATCATGCACGCCCCCGGAGACGTCCGCGTCGAGGAGCGGCCCAAGCCCGCCATTCAGCGTCCAACCGACGCGATCATCAAACTGGTCGCGGCCTGCGTATGCGGCTCGGACCTGTGGCCTTACCGCGGAGCCGACAGCATCCAGGCACCCAGGCCGATGGGACACGAGTACGTGGGCATCGTCGATGAGATCGGCGCGGACGTGCGGAACGTCCAGGTCGGCCAGTTCGTGGTCGGATCTTTCTTCGCCTCCGATAACACGTGCGAGATCTGCCGCTCCGGCTACCAGACCGGCTGCATCCACCGCGAGGGTATCGGCGGCGCCCAGGCCGAATACTTGCGCGTGCCACTCGCCGACGGCACCTTGGTTGCCACGCCGGAAATGCCCGACGCCGACAAGGTCCCCTCGCTGTTGGCCGCGTCCGACGTCCTGGGCACTGGATGGTTCGGTGCGAAGGCCGCGGAAGCAGGGCCGGGTAAGACGGTCGCCGTCGTGGGCGACGGCGCCGTGGGCCTTCTCGCGATCCTCGCGGCGAAGCAGATGGGTGCCGAGCGAATCATCGCCATGTCCCGCCACGCCTCCCGGCAGGCCCTTGCCCGGGAGTTCGGCGCAACGGACATCGTCGAGGAGCGCGCCGACGAAGGTGTGGCGAAGATCAAGGAACTCACCAACGGCCTCGGCGCACACTCGGTCATCGAAGCCGTCGGGACCCAGGAATCGATGATGCAGGCCATCCGTGCCACCCGCGCCGGCGGGCACGTCGGCTACGTCGGCGTCTCCCACGACGTCGAGCTCCCGGGACTGGAGCTGTTCTTCTCACACGTCCACCTGCACGGCGGCCCGGCCCCCGTCCGGGACTACCTGCCCGAGCTGATCGACCTCATCCTCCGCGGCGAGATCGACCCCGGCAAGGTCTTCGACCTCGAGCTGCCCCTCGAGGAGGCCGCCGAAGGCTACAAGGCCATGGACGAACGCCGAGCCATCAAAGTGCTGCTCCGCCCGTGAGCACCTCAATCACAACGCAGGCACGGTCGGCAGGGACTGTCCCGGCAGCACTCGTCGCCACTGTCATTTTCCTCACGGCTGTCGCGCCCCTCGCCACCGACATGTACGTCCCGGCGTTCCCACGCGTGTCAGAAGAATTCGGCACCTCTGCGTCATCGGTGCAGCTGACTCTGACGACGTTCTTTGCCGGGATGGGGCTCGGGCAACTGGTCGGGGGTCCGTTCAGCGACCAGCGCGGCCGACGCATGCCGCTTGTGGCAGGCACGATACTCATGACCATCGCGACGGTTGGCTGCGCCCTGGCCCCGAGCATCGGATTCATGATGGTTGCCCGGTTCCTGCAGGGCTTTGGCGGGGGATGGGCCATGGTGATCGGCCGCGCCGTCATCGTGGACCTCGCCCACGGCCCGCAGCTCGTCCGAGTGCTTAACATCGTGATGGGTATTGGCGGCGTAGCCCCCATCATCAGCCCCTTGCTGGGCGCGGTGATCCTGCAGCTAACCGGGTGGCGGATGACCTTCTGGACACTGGCGGCCCTTGGTATCCTGATGACCCTTTGTGCTCTGTTCGTCGTGCCGGAATCCCTGCCGCCCGGGAAACGTCACGCGGGCGGGCTGAGTGAATTCGGACACGCGGCGCGGACTGTCCTGGCGAACCGCCGGTTCGTTGGATACGTCATGGTGGCATCTTCGGCATTCATCGCGTTGTTCGCCTACGTCGCCACGTCCGCGTTCATCCTGCAGAACATGAACGGATTGTCACCGGTGGTGTACTCCATCGTCTTTGCCGCGAACGCCGGAGGGATGACAATCGCCGCCCTCGTCTCGGCGCGGTTGGCAGGCCGGGTGCCCACCCGACGAGTCATCCTCGCAGGGCAGACCATTGCGCTGGCCGCCGGCGTCGTCATGCTGGCCGGCGCACTTTGGTGGGGTACTCCCTTGCTCGTGGCCATGGGAAGCTTCTTCGCCCTCATGGTGGCCCAGGGACTGATCAATACCAACGGCGGTGCCCTTGCCTCGGCTGAAGTCCCTGCGCACCCGGGCACGAGTTCTGCCGTCCTTGGCCTGGTGCAGTGGACCACGGCTGGCGTCGTCGCGCCGATCGCAGGGTTGGGCGGCACTCACACAGCCGTCCCGATGGCAGCCATCATGATCGTCGGGGCCTTGCTGTCCCTCTTCGGCCTCCTCATCGTGGCCCGGCCCAGCACGGACGCTCGGCGTTCATCAGCCCGGATATGATCCGAAGCAAGCCGAAATTGGTTGATATGACGTGGGTCACTTATGCTGGTAGAGGTCAAGCAGCTGGCTTTCTCGATTTAGTACGAGGAGGTCAGTCATGGCACCTATTCACCCCAGTCACCCCCGCCTCCATGGTCAAGGGGCGGGCCATCGCGATGTTAGTAGCGCTGCGCGGCGCGGGGCATCCTGGACGCGGGACACCTCCAGTGAGGCTTGGCGGGGCCACCTACCCAGGCATAGCGCAGTTCAACAACTGTTTCGGCGATGGCCATTCGTGCCCTCGCGCGAATTGGAACGCATCCGCCTCGTGCTCCTTCACTGCGACGAAATAGCCTACCCGGCGGCAAGCCACCGACTCTCCGAACCAGCCCAGGCGTTGCTGGATCTCGTGACGGGCGAACTGGAACGACGACGCGAATCGGGACATCATCACCCGCTCAGCGACAGCTCGGCTACCGGGCCTCTCGCACTGCCCAAGCGTGCTCCCGCACGCCGTCGGGGAGAGCTTCTCTGATGGCGGGACACTTTGAAGTGTTCACTGACAACGGAGGCAGCTGCAGGGTGAGGCTGGTTGACGAGCTCGGGAAAGAGCTTGCCGTCTCCATCCCTTTCCGGGACACGGACACTGCAGCCCGGAGGATTTACGCCTTCCGTGAGATCGCGGCAAGCGGACTCATTGAAGACCACCGCTCGCGATTCTGAGCTTTTGTCCTTGCTGGGTGCGTCAGCGCGGCGGCGGCTACTTCTTCGACGAACGCGGTTTCGCGGCTTTCGGCGGAAGAGTTGCAACGTAGGCGAACGCCTTCTCGATCCAGTCCGCCGTTTGCTCTTCGTTGTCGCTCCAGGCTTCGGGCAGGCCGATGTAGCCGCCCATGGGGCGACCTTCCGGGCCGAATGGAAGCGTTTGGTGACCGGCCTCCAGTTCCGCGCGGTCGGCGTCGGAAAGCCTGACGCCGATCATCGGGCCGAACAGTCCGGCGAACATATTGCCGTTCACGAATGCGCCCAGGTTCCCGAACATCGGCTTGACGACGACATCAGGGTTCTCTGGCACCACCGCGCGGAAGCGGTCTTTGTCGGCGTCGGACGGTTTGGGGATCTGCATGTGCGTACTCCGCGGTAGGGGATCGAAAGCCTAGGACTGCATGCAGCATACGACGGCGGGATGCGGGCCGCCAGCGTCGGGGCACCGTTCTCCTTATGAAACGGGAACAGGTCAAACGAGGAAAGTAGGATGGGCGGATGTCGAGTTCACCGGAAAACGAACCTGCAGACCAGCTTCAAGGCATTCTTGATCTTCAGTCTGTTCTGGTGCGCGCAGAGAATGCCTCTGAATTCCTTACCGGGCTCACTAAGCTCGCCGCTGCCGGGATGTCTGAAGCGGCCGGCGACGCGATCGAATGCGCCATCACCGTCAAAGTCAGACGCCGGCCCCTTACTGCTGCGGGCAGCAGCTCACGCGCCGTGCAGATTGACCGGTTTGAGCAGGCGATCGGTGACGGCCCCTGCATCGCGGCACTCCGGGAGATGTCTCCTGTGATCATCGATGACGGTTCGACAGATCTGCGCTGGCCGGAGCTCACCAAGAAATTCGCAGAGATAGGCGTTCATAGCTCGTTGGGGATTCCCATGGAAATCAGCGAGGACGCAAGTGCCGCGCTGAACTTTTTCGCATCCAAGCCAGGCGCATTCACCCCCGATGTCTTCAACAAGGCCGTGGGCTTTGCCGCTGCTGCCCGCAACATACTCCACCTGTCTGTGCGCATCGACTCCGCACACCATCGGGCAGAGGACCTGGAATCAGCCATGCAAAGCAGGACCGCCATCGACGTGGCCTGCGGTGTCATCATGGCGCAAAACCGATGCTCGCAGGCTGAAGCGATGGAAATCCTTACCAAGGTCTCCAGCAACCGCAACCGTAAACTACGGGACATAGCCACCGAACTGATCGAACAGGTTTCGGGGAGCGGGATCGAAACTCACTTCGAGGGGTAGGAACGGGCTCAGCCGGAGTGCCGTCGCAGTTTGGATGGCCCCGGTAGGACCGCTACTTGTGGATGGGCTTGGTCAACGCGAGGCTGATTGTCTGGCCCGGGGCGAGCTCACCGGTGGGTAGGTCGGTGAAGGCGTACCAGACGCGGCTGGTACCGGTGAGCGGTCGGTTCGCCCACTCCAGGTCAGGCATTCCGAAACGGAAGGAGATCTGGCGTTCGGTGTCCCCGGGGGCGGTGGTGTACGTGAGTGGGATCCCGTCGGCGTCGGCAGTGAAGCTGCCTTGAGCGCCGTCGATCTTCAGCTCTCCTGGTATCAGTCTCACCCTGGTGCCCGCGGGGATGGGCCGGTCCCCGGCCAAGGAAGTGTTGTACTGCAGCAACTGCTCGGTGGTGCACCGGAATTTGTAGCCGATGCTGTCGAAGGAGTCGCCCTCGACGGTGGTGTAGAAGATGGTCTGCCCGGATGAATTGTTGACGGTTGTTCCTGTACCGGATCTGCTGTCGACGGGATTCTTCTGCAGCTGGATGTGGTTCCCGGCACGGACAAAGTAGGTGTTGCCCTTCTCGTACACATACGGGACTTTGTTCGCTTCTGCCAACTGCTCGCCGGTAATTCCGAACCGGTAGGTAATCCCGCCAAGGGTGTCACCGGCCTCGATGACGTAACTCGTGGGGATACCGTTCCCGTCGACGGTAGCCGTCCCCTTCGCGCCGTAGATCGGACCCGGAACCGGGATCAGTCGAAGCTTCGTATTGGGTGCCAATGCGTTCACGGGCTGAAGTCCATTGAATTCGGCGAGTTCCTTCTCCGTGATGTGGAATGATGCGGCCACCGCTGCCACAGTGTCACCGGACACGGTGGTGTAGTAATCCACGTTCCCAAACGAATCGGTAACAGTGCGCCCAGTCAGGGAAGACTTCCCGGCGTCGGACGGTGTCGTCACAGCGGTGACGGTCGGAGCGGCAGCCGTGTTGACCGGACCCGTTACTAAACTCGAGGCCACGAGTACGCAGGCCGCGACCGCAGCTGCCGCAAGCCCCACTGCGGCGAGACGCACCCAATGACGTTTGGCCCGTGTGCGGTGGAAGTCCTGGACGGATCCGCCGACCGCGATGTGAGTGATATCGGAATTCACGAACGAGAGAGACCGATCGCGGCTGCGCTCCAATTCCTCGTCGGTGATCATGAGCGCAGGATCGGCAGCTGACAGCAGATCGGCGAGGGACAGGTCCTTGCTCATTCTGTTGCTCCTTCTGACACTGTCTGCTCCTGAAGTATTCGGCCTAGTTCCTTGCGGGCCCGGTGCAGGCGCATTCGCACGGCAGTCGCCGTCGTGTTGAGGAGATGGGCCACTTCGACGGCGGTGAGTCCGTCCCAATACGTCAGCAGCAACACTTCCCGATCCTTCGGACCTAGGTGGTCGATGGCATCCCGCACGGCGGATTCCTCCGTGGGTGTCCCGGGGACGCGCTCCGACAGCAAAGCACCGATGAGCCCCGCAGAACGGGACAAGGACCTGTCATGGTTACGGAGCACGTTCTTGGCTATTCCGAAAATGACGAGCACCGGGAGCTCAGCGTCCTGTCCGGACTTCTCCCAGGCAATCCTGAAAACCTCCGCGCACAGATCCTCGGCGGTGGCGGTGCCGTCCGTCCTGCGCCGAAAATAGCGGTAGATACGGTCGTGGGACCCCGTGTGGGCGGCAAGGAACCGTTTTTCCCTCTCCAGATCCACCCGTTCCCCCATTGTTTGCAAGCTCATGCCTTGTTAATGTCCGGCAGCCAACAAACTGTAACGAGAATCTTGAAAGAATCTGGGCCATTCAGAAGGTTCGCGGCGAGTCACGAAGTGAGGACCAGCGATTGCCGATCAGTTGTCACAACCATTCGTGCAAGAATCGCGGCATGGATGAGGATGAGCGGCAGATGAGGCAACAATTGATGCTCCACGAGGCCCTGGTGAAGGCGACGGATCGGCGGGACGAGGTCTTCCAGGTGATCGAGGATTCAGAGGACGTGGACGAAGCAATCCGTCGGGTGGGTCAGCTGTTGGGCGTGGGAGAGCTGGGCAGCCGTGCAGTCCTCAACCTGCAGGCCAGAAGATTCACCCGCGACCAGCGTGAGGCAATCGCTTCCTATGCAGAAGAACTCAGATCAAGGCTGCCCGATGGGCGCTGAACAGGTCGCGTGCGGTTGATCGTCCTCGCCTCGGCGCCCTAGACCTGCTGGGCTGCTGTGACCGTGCGGTACATCAGCCCGGAATTCTCGCTGGCACGGCTGAACCCGAGGCACTGCAATGCCTGTACCTGTACATCTGTGGTCGTAAACAATATGTATGCCCAACCGGGGCCGAGGTCCGGTACTAGTGTCCGCAATGCGGCTTCGAGCTCGTCGGCGGTGGCTTCCGGGTCGTGGGCCAGGGCGGTGACGATCCACAGCTGCCTCACATCATGGCTTCTTTTCCACCTCGGCCCATTCAGCCTGAGGCCACGCGAGCGGTGGAACCTTATCGACGGCAAGATGGCCACTATCCAGCCGATGCTGATCAACCCGAGCGTCGCCGGCCCCCACAAGCTGTACGTTGCGGGAACGGTCGTCGCCATGAGAGTTCCCAGCGCGACGCCGATTGCCGCCCCGATGAGAATTCTGAAACCGGTTAGCACGTGGTACGCGCGCTCCGTTCCTGCTACTGCCGCGACCGAGCCGCGGCCGATGACCATGCCGATGAGGGATGCCGTTGTCAGTGAGATCACGCCGGAAATCACGGTGCTGACCCTTTGCGCGCGGCTCCGATCTCCCAAGGCCGCATAGCGTTGTGCGGCTTTCCACGCCTGCGTCGGGGCGAGTTCGCCCCATTCGGTGTCTGTTGAATTCCTGCTCACGCCTGCCCCCTGTTAGCGCCTACATTTTGTGATCCTTCTCCAAGGACTCGATGAGCCCCCTGAAGTGTATAGCTCACGTTTGGTTCCATCGATCTCGGCGCGCGGCGGCTCGAAAGGCCAGATCCGCCCGTGGGGTCGGTGAGCCGCATCCAACGAGGGATCCGCTCACGGGGTTCTTTCTCAGCCGTCGACAGCGGACATCGGCAGGGCCGCCCTCCGCACACGTCAGGGGCGATGTTGTCCAGCTGCGGCCGTCTCCCGATGACTGGAACGTCAGTTAGAGTCAGGGGATGAGCTACTCGGAGTAATCTCGGCGAACGCAGCAACTTGCGCGCGCTGCGTGCGCGACGCTTGAGGATTCAGGTCGGTGCACCATGCCGGATAGACGCGGAAACCACGTTTACCGGGATGAACGTCGGAGCTGACGTATCCGAGCGAGATCAGGTGGGTTTTGGTGAACTGGAAGTACCCGAACCGATCCTGATCCTCTACGAAGACCAGCAGTCCGGACATCGACTCGTCAGCCGTGAAGGGCCTGGTAGATCCGCCTTCTCCACGCTTCCAGACCGCGACGAAGGCGCCTGGTTTCGTCGGTGTGATCCGGGCGGTGCGGATTCGCCATAGCTCATTCCCGATGTGGGCGACCCCGGATTCGTAGTCGCTGTCCTGTTCTTCAACCTCGATGACAGGCTGTGCAGCGGCAAGAGCAGGCGCAAGATCGAAGAAACGCCTGAACGCGTGGAAATTCACTCTCAAACTGTATCCGCATGCCGGGTGAGGGACTGGCTACCGCACCGTCGTGAAGTGCTCAACCACCGGGAACGGATCGTAGAAATGGTGCAACAGCTCCTTCCACCGCTCATAGTCGGCAGACCCACGGAAGCCGTCGGAGTGGGCTTCCACCGAATCCCACTCAACGAGTAGAAGGTACAGGTTTGGGGACTCGATCGAGCGGGAAATCGAAAGACTCCGGAAGCCCTGCTGCCGGCTGATCAGAGGTTGCGCCATCCGGAATGCCTCTTCGAAATCGGACTCGCTGCCGGGACGGACGGGGAGGATTGCGTGCTCCAGAATCATTCCCTCAGCTTCTCACGGTCGTCCGATGAGGATCCGCTAACGGTCACCGGGTGACAAATTGGCGTTGGGGAAAGTTCGTCACTTATCGCCGCGAATCCGGGGCTCGTCGGGTGTTCCGAAAGGGGAGCGCGTTCAACACAGCATTGCGGATCGTGATACCCGATCGGGTCTTGGGTACGAGGAGGCGCGATGCGATGCCGGCGCCCCGTTGTAGCGAGTGCACGTGTTTGCGGTGGCTGCGTTCATAGCCGGCGAAAGCGGCGGTGTGGTCATCCGGGTAGGCGGCAATCGCGTCGGCGAGGGTCTTGGCTCCAACGATCGCGCTGCTGGATCCTTCACCGAACAGCGAGATGCAACTCGCCGCGTCACCGAGCAGCACCACGCGGCCGGCAGACCACTGCGGTACTTCCATGCGGGTGACTGCGTCGAAGTACCTTTCGTCGGACGCGCCCCATTCCTCGAGCGCGAGCGGGGTGAGCCATCCGCCGTCGGCGTAGGTGGACTCGACGAGGCGTCTGCCTTGGTCCGCGTCCCGGTAGTCGAAATGGTGCTGCCCCCGGAAGATGAATGCGAACCCGGGCTTCCCGCCCGCCGGATGAATGGTCAAGGAGGTTCCCGGTTCGTTGTACAACAGCACGGTGCGCGGATCTTGGATCGGTGCAGCGGCGCGCACGGTGCCCACGAACATGCCGAATGGGCGGGAAAAACGTTCTTCGGGGCCGAATACCAAGCGCCGAACTGTGGAATGGAGTCCGTCGGACCCGACGACCAGGTCGAAGCGACGGGAAGGAGTCCGCCGAAACTCGACGTCGATTCCGCCGTCGTCCTGGTGCAAGGCGGTGATCGAGTCGTCCCGGATGATGCGGCTTGTCTCCTGGGCCTTCTCAAGCAACAGGCCGACGAGTTCAGTGCGTGCGATCTCCACCTCGACATCCCCGTCGCGGTCGGCGCGTCGCCGGGTGGGGATGGTGGCCTGCGGCCGCCCGTCGGCATCGACGAAGACCAGGCGTTCGACACCAGTGGCGGCCTCCTCCAGGCGCGACCAGATGCCCATTTGCCGTGTAATAGCGACCGCGTCTCCGCGTACGTCGATGGGGTTGCCACTAGATCGCGCATCGGCCGATCGTTCCACAATCGTGACTGACCAACCAGCCTTCGCCAGCCAGTACGCGGCGGTCAAGCCGGCAATGCCGCCACCGGAGACCAGTACGCTTCGATCCACCATGCCCTCATTCAAGCACTCAACACCAGAGGTAGTCTTCGGGCGTTGCCGCGGTCGACGGCGGCCCCCTTTATGGTTGGCTGACGCCGTCGATCTTGCGCTCGAGCGCAGCTCGTTCGGCGGCGTTCCCGCACAGCTCAACGGCCTGCAGGAGAGCGGACCGCGCTTCGTCTCGACGACCGAGCCGGGTGAGCATCTCGCCGCGGATCGCGGGGAGCAGGTGCGAACCCGTCAGTTCGCCCCGTGACGAGATCGCGTCTACCAGCTCGAGACCCTCCGCGGGGCCGGTGGCCATCGCGACCGCGACCGCTCGGTTGAGTTCGATGACGGGCGAAGGCGTCAGCCGTCCGAGGGCTTCATAGAGGATTACGATCCGCTGCCAGTCCGTTTCGGCAACCGAGCGAGCCACCGCGTGACACTCGGCGATGGCGGCTTGGAGGCCATATGCGCCCAGTCCACGTCCGGCCCCCACAGCCTGTGCCAGCGCCGCACGCCCGCGCCGGATCGCCGCCTGGTCCCACAGCCTCCGGTCCTGGTCCTCCAGAAGGACCGGGCGGCCGGACGCATCAAGTCGGGCCGGGAAACGGGCTGCCGTGAGTTCCAGCAGCGCGAGCAGCCCGAATACCTCCGGCTCGGGCGCGAGCCGCACCAGGACGCGGGCCAGCCGGCGGGCCTCGCCGGCCAGATCGGTGCGGATCCACTCCTCGCCGCCCGACGCAAACGAGCCCTCCGTGAAGATGAGATAGACGACCTGCAGCACCGAGCCGAGCCGTTCGTTCAACTCCTGCCGGTCGGGCACAGCGAAGGGCACCTGCGCGGCGGCCAGCGTCTTCTTGGCCCGCGTGATGCGTGCCTGGATCGTCGCCACCGGAACCAGGAACGCCTTGGCGATCTCGTCGCTGCCCAGTCCGCCGACCACCCGCAGCGTCAAGGCGATCCGGGCCTCCTTCGACAGCACGGGATGGCAGGAGATAAACATCAACCCGAGCACG
Organism: Arthrobacter sp. SE2; assembly: GCF_058244265.1. Classification (NCBI taxonomy): domain Bacteria; kingdom Bacillati; phylum Actinomycetota; class Actinomycetes; order Micrococcales; family Micrococcaceae; genus Arthrobacter; species Arthrobacter sp. SE2. The sequence goes on from NZ_JBZAYA010000023.1 coordinate 14,925, forward strand.
TCGTCATCAATTGCGTCAGGGTCGAACAGCGCGTCCGCCCCGGGCGTCGAGTCGTCCAGGCCCCGGGCGAGAAGAGCGTACCGTTCGTCGCGCCCGGCGCGCCGCCGGAAAGCATCGATGGCACGACGGCGGCCCGTAGTGAGCAGCCACCCTGCCGGTTGGGCCGGCACCCCGTTTACGGACCAGGACACCAGCGCCTCGGCGAGGGCTTCCTGGGCGAGATCTTCGGCCAGCGAGAAGTCCCCCGTATAGCGGGCGAGGGCGCCGACGATGCGGGCGGACTCCATCCGCCACACAGCCTCGACGGCGCCCCGCGCCTCTGCGCTGCTCACCGTCGGCTCAGAGCTGCCCGGTCAGCTCGCGCCACGCCCGTTCCTTCTGGATCCACTGGTTGTCCTGCGGGAACTCATCGATCGTCGTCACGCGGCGGATCTCGGTCTTGCTACCCGCCGTGAGCGGCGCCCGCTTGGCCCACTCGACGGCCTCCTGCTTCGATGCGACATCAAGGATGTAGTAGCCGGCAAACAGCTCCTTGGTCTCTCCGTACGGGCCATCGGTGACAACCGGCGTCTCGCCGGTGAAGTCGACCACGACGCCCTCATTCGCGTCGTCCAGCCCCTCGGCCGCCAGCAGGACACCGGCACGAATCAACTCGTCGTTGAACTTTCCCATGGCATCCATGATTTCGGCGAAGTCCGTGTTCGCGAAGTTCGCGAAGGACTCGTCCGTGGGACGCATGATCAACATGTACTTGGCCATCGAATGCTCCTTGATTCCGGAAGGTCGCTTTTTCGACCTTCTCACCCACAGGTCGAACGGCGCGAGGCCGGATCGACGCAGACCGAAGAATCTTTTTTGTTTGCTTCCGCGGTGGACTGCTTGCCATCGTTTGACCAACGCTAGCTGACCAGCGGTGCCTGACCGTAGGGGTCAAGGACGCGCAGGCCCACGCCCGTAAGGGGATCCCTCACCGTGCACATGGATACAACCAGTGGAGAGGTCCGGAGAGGGACCGATGCTTACGGGCGGCGCGACCGCAGCGGCGGACTGCCATACGGCGCAGCGGGCGGTACTTGTCGAAATCCAGCGATGAAGAGCGACTCGTTGCCGAAACGGAGGCTACGGCCGGCCACTGTTGTCGTCACTGGGCTGCGTCCGGGCCTCCCGGCTTTGTGTGGGCAAGGAATCTGCCAGCCCGCTGGAAGTCGCGAACAACGAACATCGTCCCAATCACCAAGACAACCACGCCAGCCCCCATGAACCATGAGATGAACCCGGCTCCTCGTATGACTTGGGGAATGAATACAAGCGGGAACATGGACATCCAGATGAGCTGTGTGGCGACATTCTTTCGCAGTTGCACAGCGGCGGCCCGCGAGACGACAAGATGCTCCGGATCAACGGAGGTCTTCCCGAGAACCTGGCGCCGGATGTTTTTTCGCTCTTCGTCCTCCAGTGAGAGCAGCACGTCTATCCTGCCGGGCTCCACTGCGGGCCCGATCTTCTTCGCGTTGTAAATGAGTCCACCGATGGCGGCACCCAGCCACGCGAGGAAAAAACCTACCTGCAAAGAGGACGGCCAGTCCGCCGGGCCGCTTCCGAAGACCAGCATCCCGCCCACTGTCCCCACCGTGACAAGGATGATTACCTCGGCCGGGAAATAGAGCGTGTAGTACGCCTTCAGGGCACCGCCGAGGCCCAGTTCTGCAATGCCGTGCGCTCTTCTTGTCGCGGTGACCCAACGGTCGTCGGACTTGGGTATGAGATCGTCGATTCCGGTCATCGTCCGCTTCCCTCGACACGAGTAGTGATGCAAGGGACCCCGGCAGTCATCCGCCGATGCCACTGAGCCTGATGCTCAAATCTTGAACTATCTCCGCCCATAAGCCAACAGCATGGGAATTGACGAAAAACTTAGGGAACGGCCAAAAAGCTAAGCATTTCCCGTACCATCGCCCACACGGACTGTCCGTTCAAGGATCCTCATCGGAGCGGTCGTCTGGGAGTTGCGGCCCGCGTGGCAGCAGGCTGTTAGGGTCGTCAAATGATTGAAGTCATCGACTACGACCCTGCCTGGCCGGCACGGTCTGAATCACTTCGTGCGGAGTACGCCCGTGTGTCCGGGAAGAACACAATCGTCCAGCGAATACTCGAAGCCTCCAGGCTGAGCGAGAAAGACCCCGCCGCCATCGTGGCCAACCAACTCCCCGTGAAGCACGGAGCACGATGCGGCGGCTCTGTTCCGCGTAGCAGATGACGTACTTTTGTCCCGTCTGCGGTTACCCGGACCTCGACGAGCCTCCGTACCTGAAAAATGAGGCCGCCGGCTACAACATCTGCCCTTGTTGCTACGTCGAGTACGGTTTTGATGACGGCGGCCGGCACGGAGAGGACCTGCAGCTTTGGATTGCGGAAGCCCGGCGCGCTTGGATTAATCAAGGTATGCGCTGGGGCAGTTCTTACACCGATCCGCCCGCGCATTGGGATCCGCTCAGCCAGTTGGAGAACCTCAAGCAAGACAAAGGACCGACCGCCGGCCCTGAGCGTTACCGCTTTGAAAACGTGCGATCGGGGACAGATCGGATTTGTGACAGTTGATCAACGGTTCCATCCGTGGTCAAAGGCAGCGCCTTCCCTTGACTTCTGCACTGTGCACGCTGATGGATCGGCTAACGTGCAGTTTCCCCTTACCATTCAGAAATCGAGGTATCCATGGATCCCGCCGGTCGTTCGCCGCTCCACTACGCAGCACTCACCGATGATGCCGCAGAGGTGACTCGACTGATTGCCGCGGGCGAGTCGCCCGATTCGTCCGACAGCCAGAGGTTCACTCCGCTTCACCTTGCGTCCCAGGAATACGCACTGACCGCGGCGGCCGCGCTGCTCAAAGCCGGTGCGGCGGTCGACCCAACGAACTCCTACGGCAATACACCGCTGTTCGTCGCGGTCTTCAACTCCCGCGGGCGGCCCGGGATGATCAATCTGCTGCGTTCACGCGGTGCCGACCCGCTGCATGCAAACGTGGCAGGGCAGACCCCCTTGGGACTGGCCAAACTAATCGGCAACTACGATGTGGCAGCGTACTTTCAGGATCTCCCCTGATCCCCGAAGCCAGCACGTCCACCAGGGGGTTTCGGAGGGTCGGCTTGAGCATTGTCCTGGAATGCCACATCCGCCGTTTTAGCTCGCTGGCAGCCGGGCAGCAACGGTCCAGATCAGGCCTACGCTTTCGCCCCAGTGACCGGGGAGCGCCACCAGGACCCAGCCGCTGCCATCCCCCGCCAGACGGAGGGTGAACGTGCTGCCTGCCGTCGGCACGGGGAAGAAGCTGATGCCCCGGGTCCCGAACCTCATACCGACGTCAGGCGTGCCTGCCACTGCCAACTCCAGGAAGAGTCCGCCGGGCTTGAGGGACGCGGACCGGACAACACCGGTGAGTTCCTGCCACGGAACAGACCCGAGACGGGTCACCCTCCGCAGCCGGTGGACCGCGAGCACTGTCCACAGTGTGCAGCCGGCAAGCGGGAAAGTCAGCCAGATACCGGAGAGAACGACCGCAAATATGGCTCTGCCCTGATACCCCGGAAGACCCGCCCAGCCGTGGTCGTCCGGGGAGTAGATCATGGTGACCACGGTGCCAATGGCCGGTGCCTGGTTGCACGGATTCCCGAAGACGACGTGGTTGCGCTGCGGCTTTCCGTCAATGACCGAGTTAAGGCCGAGATCACAGTTGGTGTATTTCGCGACATATTCGCGCTGACTGACCACGGTGGCATCCACATGAGGCCAGTGGCCCCAGAACGGCTGGCCGACGTGCCAGATGATGCCGGAGGTCGCGGCCGCGAGAATAAAGAGCACGATGACGGCGATCCTGGCCTTCCGTGCCATCCGTCGCCGAAGGTTGTCGACATCCCGTGCAGGGGTCTCCCCGAACGGCTTGCCAGTAACGGGCAGCTCGACGCCAGGTGCGAATAGGACGGTGCTCATATTCCCCCGGTACCGTGCGCCGTTCGGCGCAGCTATCGCGAGTATAGCCTGTTACTTTCGGCGCTATTTAGCGGTGTTTTATGATCGCGAAATTGCGCGCAGAGCTAGGGAGTGAGGGCTTGGCCTAATCCCGCAGTCTCGTATCCCGACTGTTTTGAGACGAACCCTCTACGAGACACTTTCTTCTGGGGTGTTGGAATGCTGTGAATCGTAGACTCATCTGAATCGTTTTTCGCAGCGCTATATGGCATGGCCCGCCGGTCCCCGCGCGTCCCGTGAGCGGGTGGCCGAACGGGTTAGCTTTCGTCAGCTTTCGCGGCCCACAAGCTTCCAGGCGAAGTCGACGAGCTCGGAGAGAGTCTGATCGCGACGCTGCGGCATTTCGTCCCAGACGTCCAAGAGGTACACGAGCTCGTTCAGCTCCATCGGCTGTCCCAGTGGGAACCACCCAACTCGGCACATGACCCTCGACCCGGGGAGGATGTCGATCCGCCCTTCGACGATCTCCTGAGCCCAGTACTCAAGGAGAAAATTCGCTGCTTGCTCATCGTCTTCGCGGCGGATGCCGAGTTCATCGCGGACCACATTCCATATGTCCGCCGAGTCGGCCCGGTCTCCCGTCGGAAGGCCGGCCAATCCGCGAAGTGAAGGGGTGTCGTATCCCAGGATTAGGAGTTCAGCGGCAAAGTCAGGCAGCTCGTGGGGCGCGATCAGCCCCGTCTGCTCGCAAAGGAAGATTGCTCGCGCCCTCGCGTTGGCTTGACTATTCATACGGGAAATATGGCCCGGCGGGACAGACCCTGCTTTGTACCGTCCGGTGAGGTATACCTCACCGGGCGGTACTGATGGCTAAATGGCTCGTTTTTAGCATCGCTGTTGGCGCGTCCATCTCCCGTCCGGTAGGCCGATTTCTAACCGCTCATCCATGTGGTTTTACTCTCAAGCGCAAGTGGGTATCGAACACTCTAGTTAGGAAGCTTGCTGATTGTTTACCGTGGCTAGCAGCATGTTCACTGTTACGCGAGATCCGTTGCGCGAGAGAACAAGGCCAGCGTGGTTCGGGCATGCTTGCGCCAGCACGTCACGCGGCTTCGTGACGTCGCGATGCTTGGGGGACACGAATGAATGCCATAACAATGATGATTTTTGGTCCGCGAAGCAGACATACCTGCGGAACCGTTCAAGGAGTCAGCCGCGATGGAGGGCGATGAGGAAGAATCCGCTCTGGTCGCCCGGGGCCTTGAGCAGCTTCGAGTCTCGCGGTTGCGCTGGGGGATCCTTGTCGGAGCTTGTGTGGCTGTGGTGGTTCTTTTCGGGATGGCCGGCGCTGTGCTTTGGCGCTGGTGGCCACTGCGGGAGTGGATGTTCCCGGCGCTGCTCCTCCCCGTGCTGTTTGTGGTCCTGGCACTCTTCTTTCTCAAGGCCCCGGAAAGAATCAGAAAGCGGTTGTGGGTCCGTCGTGGGGTCCTGATTGTCCCGCCAATGCTGGTATGCCTCCTCGTGTGGTGGGCAGGCAGCGACCTCATCGGTTCTCATGGCGGTCTTTACGGCGGACTGGGCACCGGTATCGCCCTTGCCCTCATCAACATCATGCAGCGAGGATGGCCCCGCTGACGAATGATCCCACCCGACCTCAAACGAGGCTCCGCCGGTTTCGACGGTACGTGGAACGGGCGCCCTGTTCTGACCGGCTCGTTGACTCCGTTCCCAACGCGTGGCGTCTCGTCGTCCGCACGGGGATCCTCCACCGGACTCGTATGACGTCCGCCAGGAATTCTTTACGAATGGAAGACGGTCGGTCTCAGATGACCAAACGGCATAGCTAGGGCACCGAATCAGACGCTCTTGCCGTCGGCATCCAGGCCTATTTGAGCCTCTTGATTCGTGCCGTCATCGCGAAAGCAAATGCAACCGCAATGACCACTGTTACCGCAGTTGTTGCAACCGGCGGCCAACCAAGCACTTTGCCGGCGAACGCCCCAGCAAGCGAAATGGCAACAAAAACGACACCCGTAGCCACAACGCGCCACAGACGTCGCTTCCTCAACTCAGGCATGGGAAGACGCTAACAGCGAATTTTTGTCTTAGGCATCCGCCGGCACGCACCGCACGATAGCCGGTCGATCACCGTGCCGCGGTAACCCGCCGCCCGGCCCGCGGAATTGCTGATCACGTCCATATGTACGTATGACCCGCACGATGAAATGCACGGTGACGGGGGGATTACTGCAACCATTTCTCCCAGTCGCCCAGAGCAGCGAGGTGATGTTCTCGGCGGCCAGGTTGAGCCGCGGCCACGAAGCAGGGAGCCAGTCGTCCGCCGGTGCCGGCGGGTGGTCGGGTGATCGGCGATCCCACGTCCGCGCAGAAGGGTCCGGAACGCCGGGACGAGGCACGGCCTTGACAGGCGACCGGGGACCACTTCGGCCCAAGGCTATTACCTGTGCAAAGCCTGTCCGAGTCCTGTGCAAATACTGCGCCAAGTGAAGCGGGTATCGACGCATGCTTAAACACGCGCGGATAAAGCGTAGACGCACTTCCGGGGGGAGGAAAACGATACATGGGCAGACCATAGCGCGCCTCTCTCAGCGCCGATCTTTATCGAATCACGGATGTAACCCGTCCAGCGGATGACAAAACCTCGCACCCACGATGCCCACGCGGAAGCCCGCTTCAAGGGCGTCCCTTTGAAAGGAACCTCAATGAGCTCAGCTGACCCCTTTGGCGCGCCGCAGCAGCCGCAGCCGCAGCCGCCCTACGGGCAGACCCCGGCAGGAACCCAGCCCTATCCTGGCGCGCCGGCACCCTATCTGGGGGGCCCCGCCCTTGGCGGATACGGCGTCAGTAGCAAGTCCTTCCTCGTTACTTGGCTACTCTCCCTGCTCCTCGGCGTTTTCGGTGTGGATCGGTTCTACCTCGGCAAAGTCGGTACCGGCATCCTGAAGCTGTTTACCTTCGGTGGCCTCGGCATCTGGGCTCTTGTTGATCTGATTCTTGTGCTCGCCAACAAGACCCGCGACAAGCAGGGTCGTCCATTGGACGGTTATGACAGGCACAAGAAGGTGGCGTTGATCGTCACCGCCGCCTTCATACTCCTGAGCATCATCCTGAACACCACCCGAGCGGCCGCCGTCCAAACGTCGGCCACGACCACCCCCGCACCGGACTTGTCTGCCGTCACACCCTCTGCGGCTACAGCGGCTGAGGTCGCTGCTTCTGCCAAGGCTTCGGCCGAGGCTTCAGCTAAGGCTTCGGCTGATGCTGCCGCCAAAGCGAAGTCCGATGCTGACGCCGCCGCCAAAGCGAAAGCTGATGCTGAAGCTGCCGCTAAAGCGAAAGCTGATGCCGAGGCCGCTGCCAAGGCGAAAGCTGATGCCGACGCTGCAGCCAAGGCTCAGGCCGAGGCGGCTGCCAAGGCGGCAGCAGGGACGGTCAGCCAGCAGAACGCTCTGCGTAAAGCTGCCGAATACCTCGGGTTCACCGCCTTTTCGCGCACCGGACTGATCGGCCAGCTTGAGTTCGAGAAGTATTCAACGGAGGATGCGACCTGGGCTGTGGACCGTGTGAAAGTCGACTGGAACCAGCAGGCGGCTAAGAAAGCCAAGGACTACCTAGGATTCACTTCCTTCTCCCATTCCGGGCTGGTCGACCAGCTGATCTTCGATGGTTTTACGCCGGAGCAGGCAGAGTACGGAGTGAGCCAGGCGGGTCTCTGACGGTCGAGCTCAGTTCCAAAGTGGCCGTGGTGGACGCATCTTGTTTCGGCGAGTGCAGCAGCTGTGACTGATGGACTGGCATGGCCCCGAGCGAAGAGGGTAGCTGAGGAGTCCTCTTAGGCTCACCGCCCCGCCACGCACCCCGCGACATACTCCGCATCCACGCCCACCCCGCCGATGATCGACGAGTAGTGCCCCGTCAACCACGGCAGCCCGACAACGTATAGCCCCGGTTGCTCGGTGACGCCGCGGGTATGTCGCGGGTAGCTCCAGGCGTCCAGGACAGGAATATCCACGAAGCTGAGGTCCAACTGGTAACCGGTCGCCCAAAGTACCGAGGTGATGTTCTCGGCGGCCAGGTTGACCCGGGGCGAGGCAACAGGCAACCAGTCGTCCACGGGCGCCGGCTGGTGTTCAGGCGCGTCTATTCCAGCGGCAGCGGAATCAAGAAGCGATTCATATCGAGTTGACTGAGGATGTTTTTCCTCAACAAGGAAAAGTGGTTGTATCTGTCAGTTCAGAATTCTATGCAGAGGCCGAACTCAACTCTGAGCGCTTCATTAATATCATTGGATGGGTTCTGGAAATTGATCTAAGCTAAATTTCCGGGAAAGCGAATATGAGAGGACGCTTAGTTTGATGGATCGCCGGGAAGCAGACTCGGAGTCGCGCATCCGTTGGTTCCTACAGCAGACCATCGGGAAGCCTGCGGGATCGCTGGCCTGCCTTATCCCTCCCATCTATCCCGCTTATGCCCGGGTGCTGAATCCCGCTATGTCGCCAACTGGTCGACGTCTGCGCTGGTCACAGCTTGCCGGTGACCGGATTGAGGTTGACGGTGCCACCCAATGGAGCGAGATCGTCGCGGCGTGCGGTCCCGATCCGAATCAAGTCTACGAACCCCAGAACGGTTCTGTTGATTCCGTCGTTGCCGAACGGTTGGTTTCCAGGTTATCCAAGGGCGCCAAGCCGTCACCTGAATGCTTGTTTTTGGTGTGGGAGGGATATGGCGACCTCAATAGCCAAGTTCGAACCTCGCCCGTCATTGTCAATGGTCTTGGGCGGGGTCTTCATGTGTTGCGGGGGCCGCTCGAACTGGCGCTGGAATCCATCGAGGACCGTCCTGGCGGAAGTCTGCCCGTGAACTGGCTGCCTCTCGATGGGGCGTGGTGCGTCGCTAATGACATCCATGCTCGCTCGGTCTTCATCGGAGGTTCAGCATCCCTGATCGGTGGAATACTGGGCGATCGTGATTTGGAGGCTTATTACATCCGGCCCAATCACGCGTTGGTCTCGGAAGATTAGGAACGAGCAGCTAAGAATGCCCCGCCACGCACCTCGCAACATACTCCGCGTCCACACCCACTCCGCCGACGATCGACGAGTAGTGTCCCGTCAGCCACGGCAGCCCCACAACATACAGCCCAGGTTGCTCGGTGACGCCGCGGACATGCCGCGGGTAGCTCCACGCGTCCAGAACGGGAATGTCCACGAAGCCAAGATCGAGCTTGTAACCGGTCGCCCAGAGTACTGAACTGATGTTCTCGGCGGCCAGGTTCAGCAGGGCAGGCGACGCAACTGGAAGCCAGTCGTCCGCGGGCGCCGGTTGGTGTTCGGGTGCGTCGATGCCGGCGGCGGCGATGTAGGCGTCGAGCGCTCGGCCCATGCGTTGGCCGAACCCGGCCTCGACTGTTGCCAAGCGTTCGGGGAGGTCGTCCGTGAAGGTGAGTTCGCCGTCGTCGGCTGCTTCCAGATGCCCGTGCAGCCGGATGCCTTGGCGGCCGAGCTCGCGGAGGTGGATGTCGTGGCCGCCGTCGGTGCCGGAGAGCAGGGGGTTGCAGGCGAACCGGGCGGCGGGGGAGGGCAGCTGCCCGACCGTCAGGGCGTTGACCCCGTACTCGGGCCCGTGGATTCCAGCTTGCAGGAGCCAATAAAGGATGTCGTGCCCGCGATACCGGCGCGGCCCCTCCGGGCACGTCGACACCGCCAGATGCACCTCACGCCCGGCCGCGAGCAGGTCTTCCGCGATCTGCCCGCCAGACTGCCCGGTCCCTACAATGAGCACAGCACCGTCAGGCAGCTGCTCCGGATTGCGATAGTCGTGCGTGTGGAGCTGGAGGACGCTCCCGGGAAGTCCGGCGGCCGGGGCCGGGATCTTCGGTATTTGATACGCGCCGGTGGCCAGCACCACATTGCGTGCCCGCCAGCCGCCGTCGGACGTTTCAACGCTGAAGCCGCCAACCAACGTCGAGATCCTCGTGACGTCCGTGCCGGTCCGGACCGGGGCGTCGATCCTCTTCGCGTAGTCGCGGAAATAGTGCACGGCGTCGTCGCGCGCCATGAACGCCTCCGGCTCCGGCCCCACGTACGGCATGCCCGGCAGGTCCAGTGAAAAGTTCGGTGTGTTCAGCACGAACGCATCCCAGCGATCCTGCCACGCGCCACCCAGCGCGGGCCGCCGTTCAAGGACCAAGTGCTCGACGCCGGCCCGGCTGAGGAAGTAGCTCGTGGCCAGTCCCGCTTGGCCTCCACCGACGACGAGCGTGTCGATTTCGAGGGGGCGGTTCTGTTGTGTGGTTGTGTCCTGTTGTACGGCTCTGGGCTGGTCAGTCTCCATGAGCGGTCCTCCCGGTCCCTTGGCAGAACTTTACGCCCGGAGATTCGGGTGCGGGAGGTGGACAGCATTGTCAGGTGCGTGGTTGCGTGGAACTGTCGCTATGGCCGCCAACGGGAGGAACATCAGTGAGCAAGCTAGCACTTATCACGGGCGCCAGCTCCGGTATCGGCTGGGCATTCGCCGAACGCCTGGCCGCCGACGGTTACGATCTGGTGATCGTGGGCCGACGACAGGAACGCTTGGAACAGTTCGCCGATTCGCACCCCAAGACCGCTGTCCGGACCGTCGTCGCCGACCTATCCACGGCTGAGGGTATCGACTCGGTCGCCGAGATTTGCTCTGACGAGCCGGTGACAATGCTCGTGAACAACGCTGGCGTAGCCCACTACATGCCCCTCGCCGAGCTTCCTGCCGACAAGGCGGCGGAACTCGTCAACGTCAAGGTCCTCGCTCCCACGATGCTCAGCCGTGCGGCAATCCCGGGCATGCAGGAACGCGGCGAGGGCACGATCATCAACGTGGCCGGCATGATCGCCTTTGGCGGCCCCGCCCCGCACGCCCAGATGCCCCGCCGCGTCGTCTACGGCGGGAGCCTGGCGTATCTCGTCGCGATGTCCCAGACCCTCAGCGCGGAACTGGAGGGCACGGGAATCACGGTGCAAGTCGTGTGCCCGGGGGTGGTGGCCACCGAATTCCACGAACGCCAAGGCATGGACTTGAGCATGATGCCGCGGATGAGCGCCGCCGACGTCGTCACAGCGAGCTTGCGCGGCTTGGAACTGGGCGAAACTGTCTGCGCCCCGGGCGTGGAGAACGCCGGGTTCCTCGACGCCGTCTTCCAAGCAGACCTCGCCGCTTTCGGAGCGCAGAGCCCCGAGCTCGCCACGCGGTACCGATAATTCCCGCTAATTCCGGCGGACGAACTTGATGCGATCCTCCGGAATCGGTCCTAGAGTGTTGGCCATGGCTATCGCACGCTTCCCCGCCGTCGTACTCGACTGCCCCGATCCGAAGACCCTGGCCGAGTTCTACAGCGCCCTGCTCGAGTGGAAAATCGAGCGGAACGACGACGACTGGTGGTCCATCCGCGCCGATTACGGTGATTCGCTGGCCTTCCAGAAAGTCGACTCCTACAGGGCGCCACAATGGCCCGGCCAGGACGTCCCGCAGCAGATGCACCTCGACGTCGTGGTCGATGACCTCGACACCGCTGAGGCGGCTGTGCTCGAGCTCGGCGCGACCAAGCACGAATACCAGCCGGGAACGTCATTCCGGGTCTTCCTCGACCCGGCGGGTCATCCTTTGTGCCTCTGCCTGGACTGATTTGACTTGCAGGGTGGGCAGCGCTGCGGGGTGCCGAGGTCTCTGCCACGAGGCTATCGGATACCGGCTCCGCTGCGGTTTCCGTTAGAAGTCTGGTCACAGTTGTCGATCTGCGCTTCTGGCGCGCGTCGTATGAGTAAGAGCCCGAATGGAAGGGCTTTCTGGCAGCGACGAAAGGAACAGACCAATGTCCAAGAACCAGCCCACCAACGCTCAGCCCGAGACGACCGACGAGATCCGCAGCCTCTTCGCCGAGATCTACGCCGCATGGGCAGACAATGATGCGGATGCTTTTGTGGCACCGTATCGGGACGATGCCACGGTGGTTATGCCGCGAGCGTATCACCGCGACAAGGAGGAGATCCGGAGTTCCATGGCTGCCGGCTTCCAGGGTCCGCTCAAAGGTTCCCGGGCGGTTGATGAACCTCTGAGTATCCGCGTTATCGGGGGCCACACGGCGATCGTAGTCAGCAAGGCAGGCATTCTCATGGCGGGAGAGGCCCAACTCCCGGTCGACCGGGAAGTCATTGCCACGTGGGTATTGGTTCGAGAGGATGGGCGTTGGCTCGTCGCCTCGTATGCCAATGCGCCCGCCCACTGAAAATCGTGTCGAAGAGCTGAATCCGCAAGGTGTTCGGTGTTCATGGAGCGAAAACTCAAACCAGAGTTCAGACGAAGGGACTGCGAAATGTCAAAGTATTTGGTCCTGATCTTCCAGGACGAAGTGGCCACGAAAGAAGTCGCGGGCGAGACGGTCAGCGCCGACTACCAAGCGTTCATGCAGCGCCGCGGGCGGTCGCTGCTCGGCGGGGCCGCACTCGAGCCGGCGGAGACGGCGACGTCCATCCGGCGCGACGGGTCCGGCGGATTCTCGGTGACGGACGGCCCCTTCGCCGAGTCGAAGGAGACGCTTGGCGGCTACTACCTGATCGAGGCCGCCGACCTCGATGAAGCGCTGGAGATCGCAAAGGAGGTTCCCGCCGGGGTCGGAGTCGAGGTTCGGCCCGTGCGAGTGGCAAGCTGATGCCGGCCGCCAGCTCAGAGGTCGCTGCTGCGGTCGCGGAGGCGCACCGTCGGGAGTGGGCGTTCGTGTTGGCGGCCACCGTGCGTATTGCCGGTGATATCGACACAGCGGAAGAAGCCGTGCAAGATGCGTACGCCAGCGCATTGTCGACGTGGGGTACGCGTGGCATCCCGGAGAACCCTGGAGCCTGGCTCACCGTGACCGCGCGGCGACGAGCAGTGGACATGCGCCGACGCGCCGCGACCGCACAGCGGGCGCTCCCCAAACTTTTCGACCCGGAGGTCCAGTCGCTCGACGACCCGGGCCGCGAGACGGAAGACATCACCGATGACCGGCTGCGGTTGATATTCACGTGCTGCCACCCCGCCCTCGCGCCTGACGCGCAGGTCGCCCTGACGCTACGCCTTTTGTGCGGGCTGTCCACGGCGGATGTCGCGCGGGCGTTTCTGCTACCGGAGGCGACGATGGCTGCACGGATTACCCGGGCGAAAAAGAAGATCGCGGCCGCGCACATCCCGTACCGCGTGCCGCCCGCGTCCGAGCTGCGCGAGCGTATTGACGGCGTACTGTCCGTGATCTACCTGGTGTACACGACCGGGCACACCGCCCCATCAGGAGCGAACCTGATGCGCAGAGATCTCGCCGAACGAGGCCATGAGCTGGCGAGAATGCTGCGCGTCCTGCTTCCCGGCGACCGCGACGTCGCAGGGCTTCTCGCCCTCGTGCTAATGACCGACGCCCGCAGGGGCGCCCGGCTCGATGAGCACCGTGAACTCGTGCTGATGGAGAACCAGGACCGATCAAAATGGGACCGATCGGCCATTGATGAAGGGGTAGCGCTCCTGCACGAGGCTTTGAATATACGGCCACCGGGCCGTTTCGCTCTCATGGCGGCGATCGCGGCCGTCCATGACGAGAGCAAGTCGTGGTCCGATACAGACTGGCAGGAGATCCTGGGTCTCTACGACCTGCTCATGGAGACGTGGTCCTCTCCGGTCGTCACACTTAATCGGGCCATCGCCGTCGGCTTCGCGGTGGGCCACGCGGAAGGTTTGGCCGAGCTGGATGCGCTCGGAGCCGAACCGCGACTCGCCCGATACCCGTATCTTCCCGCTGCACGCGCCGACTTCCTGACCCGGCTAGGCCGTTTCGACGAGGCCCGGGTCGCCTTTGAAGAGGCGCTAATCCTCACCGAGAACGACACCGAACGAAACTACCTCCAGGCCCGACTGAGTGAACTGATGGAATGAATCCAGCAGGCACCAATCCGTCGGGCATCTCCACCGGTGGCGCAATTTGTCGGTCTGACGGGGCCACCGTGTGCGCTGGTCAGGCACGGTCGTGGAGGGTGATTTGGTATCCGTCGGGGTCGGCGAAGGTAAAGGTACGCCCGAAGGGGCCATCGAACGGTTCAACCACGATTTCGGTACCGGCTACCGCTACATGTTGAGGACGTGCGTAGCTTCGCTGCAACCGGCTACCGCAGAAGACGTCGCGACTTGGAAGTGAACAGGTGACCGATAAAGCTCGGCGCCCTTGTGCGAACACATCGGTCAGGATCGGAGAAGCGGTCAGTGGGGCCTCCGCATAAAGTCGAAATCACGAAGCAACCCACCTCACTGAAGGACATGCCATGACCGCCATCGAATCAGTCACTCTCGAAGTTCCCGACCCCGCCGCCGCAACCGCTTTCTACGACGCCGCCTTCGGATTGGGTCCGCGGGTGCGCGTGCGCGCCTCGGACGCTCCTACTGACGGCTTCCGTGGGTTCACGCTGTCGCTCGTCGTGTCGCAGCCGTCCACCGTCAGCAGCCTCATCGACTCCGCTGTGGAAGCCGGCGCCACGACGCTCAAGCCGGTCACGAAGTCATTGTGGGGCTTCGGCGGCGTCGTACAGGCTCCGGATGGCGCGATCTGGAAGGTCGCGACGTCGGCGAAGAAGGACAGCGGTCCGGCCACCCGAGAGGTAGACAAGATCGTGCTCCTGGTGGCGGTCGCGGACGTTTCCGCGAGCAAACGGTTCTACGGCGACCGGGGCCTTTCCGTTGGGAAGAGCTTCGGCAAGTACGTCGAGTTCGCCATGCCATCGAGTCCCGTCCAGCTCGGGCTCTACGCGCGCCGCGCCCTCGCAAAGGACGCCGGCGTATCGCCCGAGGGCACCGGATCGCACCGACTCGCGATCGGCAGCGACGCCGGCCCGTTCACCGACCCGGACGGGTTCGCGTGGGAGTCCGCCTAAACCGCGAAGGAGAAGCCGTGCTTTTTCTCTCAACTGGTAACGACGTTCTCGCTCCAACCGCGTATGAAGTCATAGTGACGGTGCTGGCTTTGGCCTCAGTTGTCGTCTTTGTCTGGGCCTTGATTGTGCTCGCGCGCAGCGCCAGGAGTCTGACGAAACAGGAACTGGTTCTCTGGCTCTTGCTGGTCCTGTTCATTCCGCTCATCGGCCCGGTGGCTTGGATCGCAACCAGCGTGAAGCATCGGAAGCGATCTTTGATTTCCTAAGTAGGGGCCCTACCGCGATTCCCATCGGAACCAGCGGATTCCGGTGAAGGCGAACACCCCGATGTAAGCGACGCACGCCAGGAGCGAGCCGGTGTCCTGGCCGCTCCAGGCCGACTGGTTCAGGACATCCGAAAAGAGTGTCATGAGGCCTCCGACCGGAGACCAGTCGGAGATTACCTTGATCGTGTCGCCAAGGATGCCGGTTCCGCCGAAGACGCCGAGGAGCAACAGGACGATCATAAGCAGCCGGCCGATCGCGCTGATGGCGTTGCTGGATCGGATCAGGCCAACGAGTGCTTGTCCTATCGCCAGGAAGACGGCGGCCCCGAGTATGGCGACGGCGATGACCAGGAGGTACTGGCCGGCATTCAGTGTGAGGCCGTGAACGATCGCACCGACGATCACCACGATGATGGAAGCGATCAGGTTGGTGACGACCTGCACGATGAGGCGGCTGGTTATGATCATCCAGTTCGGCGCTGGGGTTACCCGCAGCCTTTGCAGCACGCCGATGTCCCGGTCGTGTGCCAAGGTCAGCGTGAAGCCGAGCAAGCACGACGTGAGCAGACCGAGGGTCAAGGCCAAACCGATGATGAGGGTTGATCCTCCAAGCCGCGATTGCCCTTTGCCGAAGGTTGTGGCCACGAGGATCACGATCGGCAGCAGGGCGCTGAGGACAAGCGAGGTCTTGCTGTTGAGCATCACAATGGAGTCCGCGCGAAGCAGCGAACCCATCGCTAAACCGAGCGGCGGGCGCGCGGTATCGACCCTGGCGTTAGTCACGGATCTCACTTCCTGTCAGCCCGATGAAGACGTCTTCCAAGGTGGGCGCACCGTGGGCCACTGAGAGCACGCGCGGATCCTCCCGGTGCTTGTCGATCAGCTCCGATGGTTCTCCGACCGTGAGAAGCACGCCATGATCGATGATTGCCACCCGGTCGCACACGGCCTGTGCTTCTTCCATGGAGTGTGTAGTGAGGAGAATGCTGTTGCCTTCGCCACGAAGTTCTTCGATGCGACGCCACAGTCCGCGGCGTGATTGCGGGTCCAGCCCTGCGGTTGGCTCGTCCAGCAGCAGGAGAAGGGGGTTGTGGATGGTGGCAATGAACAGCGCGAGGCGTTGCTGCTGGCCGCCCGACAACTGTTTGAACCGTTTGCCCAGCTCCTGTTCGAGCCCGATGGCCCGCATACTCGTGCCGATCTGCTCACTCGAGAGGTTGACCCCGTAAGCCCGCCGTAGAGCTTCGCTATCTGTTGAATGGTCAGTTCGGCCTGGAAGCTTGAGGACTGCAGTTGCACCCCGAGGCGCGCTTTCGCGTCCAGTGGCTCTTGTTGAACGTCGATTCCGTCCACCAGCAGCCGCCCGGATTTCGGCTTAACCAAGCCCTCGATGGCACTGAGTGTGCTCGTCTTGCCTGCACCGTTCGGACCCAGCAGGCCGAAGATCTCACCGCGACGAATCTGAAAACTGACGCCGTCGACGATGGTCCGCTCGCCATAGGCGACGCGTAAGTCGCTGATGTCCAAAACCGGCGGTTGTGCCGGCACATTCACTTCACTCATCGAGCCGCATCCCTCTCAGGGTGGCCGAAGCGCCCAATGGCAGGGGGCAGTTGCAGCGAGTCTATATCCGGGAGCCTGAGGTTTTGGTGAGAGAAGACAAATGCCTTGCAAATTTGTAGCGGCCGAGATTTCGGACGATTCTCGGTACTTCCTGGCCGCTGCGATCTTCATATAGAGCCTCAAGCTATCGGGCGAGCCGTGCTGAAGGCGTGCAGCCTCTAACTGTCCTGGTGCGACCCCCGAACACTCACACGCCCCGCCGAGTGAGTTCACAGATTGCCCCCAATTGACACTCAAATTGGGCTCTTCGATTACTCAATTTGTGTATTTTCGCCACTCACGCGCCAGTTCCGGCGCTAGTCTTCCATGCACTGGCAGTGGGGATTACGAGCCTGGTGGGCAGCAGATGGAAGTATTGGTTCGGCCGCTGATTCTAAGCCCGTCATCACAAATCGATGAGAGAGAAGCATGAAAACGTCCTTAAGAAGAGGCCTTTTTGCAATCGGATTGACGGCAACACTTTTAGTGTGCGGTATCGCTCCATCACCTGCACTTCCGCCTCAATCGGAGGACGGCGCGATTTCAGTCGCTCCGGAACTAAAAAATCACGCGGCCCTCCCGGAACGGGTGGTCTCAGTCAGAAATGGCGTCGAGTATATCTCGGCGGGAGGAAATGAGATTTCGTTCCCGACTACGGGCGATGGATTTGTGGAATTGAAGAGTGACGCCACAAAGATCAAGGTTGGACTGCCTGCTTCGTCGGATTCACAAGGCACTCGAGGCTCGGTTGGTGTCACGTACCCTCATGGCAGGGATGCAACGACCGTCATACCTAAGACGGACGGTTCAGTTCAGATTGCTACGACAATATCAGGGCCCGAGTCACCGACGGAGTTTGCGTACCCTGTCGAGCTGCCGTCGGCGGCGAAATTGGAAGTGACGGACGCCGGATTCGTGGTTGCTACCGATCAGGCAGGCGGGTTCCTAGGTGGCTTTTCTGCCCCATGGGCGAAGGACTCTGCAGGAAAGGCGATACCGACTCGCTACGAAGTGCACGGCACCAAACTGATACAGAAAGTAGAGCATCTTAGGGCTGGCGTCCAATACCCCGTTGTGTCGGATCCATGGCTTGGTGTGGACCTTTATCATCAGCCCTGGTGGAACAGCAGGAATGGCGGTTGGACCGTGAATGTTACGCCGACCGCCTGGGGAGTAACGTTTTCGAACGCTACGACTTGGTGGGCGCATCGCGACGAGGTCCGATCCAAGATGGGGGCCGATTCATGGCGCTGGACCGGTTCAATTGAACAGCAGTTCTATTGCCATATCGCTGGCCTGCCACTTTCACTACCCGAGTACAATCTCGAGTCATGGCGGCCTGCCTGGAATTGGTTAAGAATGGCACGATACAATTGCAATTACCCGGAAGGTGGGTGGGGATCAATTTGGCGTTAGGACGAAATGATATTTACCCGGCAACTATGAGATGGGGAGCCCTTCGTGGCGGCATCCAAGATGAAAACTGCTTTAAAGACTTCAATCACAATCGCGATTCTAGGCGCCGCCATTTCAGCCGTTAGCCTTTTGACGTACTTCGTACGATACTCACAGCATGACGCAAAGATCGGCCTGATTCCTTACGACGACTATCTTGAACTTACGAGAATGACGCTGATCGAGAAGTACTTCCTGGCGGCTGGCTCAATATCGTTCTTGATAGCGGCGGTCGTTGCAATAGTTATCCTCGTTCGAATTCGCAGGCGCCGACAGTAATTTTTCGGTCGGTCGAGACATCGCCATGAGCCACTTATGGCAGACGAAAGGGGTCCGCTGCTTCAGAGCAGCGGACCCCTTTTGCTGGCCAGGCTGTCACCGCCTGATCTCTATGCCGCTAGGGGCGCCAGAGGAGGGGAGACGGGAGCTAATTCCCGGGTGACAGGACAGTGACGCCGGCGTCAAGGGCAGCGGCGAGAAGTTCGCCGTCGTAAGCCACCAGCAGATCCGCCTGGAGCCTGATCGCGGTTGAAGCTCGGTGTAGAGAAGCATCGAAGCTACGAGGCGGCTTCCGCTTGCGGACGCAGTTGAAAATACTCAGCGACGGCTGGGGATTCCGGCTCGCGATCGGCAGCGACGCCGGCCCGTTCACCGACCCGGACGGGCTCGCGTGGGAGCCAGCATCAGTCTGAGCGGGCGTGATGCCGCTTCAAACAACCCGATCCGCCCGCTCCCAGTGGTCCCGCAACAACGCGCCGAGCCGGTCGGGTTCGATACGGTGCGGGGGATCGAAATGGTGGCGGTGCGGGAACACTTCGAGGCGGAAGTCCGGGAACACCGTGGACAACCGCTCGGCAACCTCGCCATAGTCGTCCGGGTTGCTCAGGCCGCCAAGGACGAAGAACACCGGCCGGTCGAACGCAGCAAGTCGCGCCCTATCCAGATCGTAAATTTTGAAGTCCCGCAGAAACGCCCTGATCCCCGCCGGCCGCTTGGCCATCCATGGCGGCGGTCCGCCTTCGGGCGGTGGCGGAAGGACGACGTCGGGCTTCACTCCCAGCCTCATGAACGCGGCCATGAACTGATCAGGCGGCAGCGTTTCCAGCGTCTCGTATTCCTTCCAAAGCTGGGCGTGCGCCGGACTCCAACCCCAACTACCCGCCCACGCGGGCTCCAGGAGCGTCAGGCTGAGCAGGCGCTCGGGGTGCTTGGCAGCGAAGGCCAAAGAGGCGGCTCCGCCTCCCGAATAACCGAGTAAGTGGAACGTCTCCCAGCCACGGGCATCGGCCTCGCGAAGCACACCGTCGATCTCCGTGTCCAGGCTCCAGCCGGGCGGCGGCTCGGCGCCGTCGTACAGTTCCAGGTCCTTCGCGACGGTGTCGACGTCGGGACCCAGCGCTTCGATCAGCGCCCCGTAGGCGGGTTGGGCGGGAAGAACGCTCCCCGGAAGAAGGACGACCCGAATCGGCTCCATGGCGGAACTCTACGCCGGTTAGGTCGCCAAGGGAGCGGAGAAGGGCTATCTTCCGGGTGAGAGGACGGTGACGCCGGCGTCAAGCGCAGCGGCGAGGAGCTCGGCGTCGTAGGCCACCAGCAGATCAGTTTGGAGCCTGATCGCAGTTGCCAGATGGATCGCATCCGCGCTCCGCAGCCGGCCGGGAAGCGCGGCGGCATACATCAGATCGGAACGCGCAACATCCACCAGGTTGATGCCGCTCAGGACGGTATTGACTGGTTCTGAGCCCAGTCTCCGCCGCCGCGCCGCGCAATGAAGCTCGGTGTAGAGAAGCATCGACGCGACGAGGCGGTTTCCGCTTGAGGCCGCAGTCGAAAGGTACTCGGCGACGGCTGGGGATTCGGGCTCGTCGACCAGAAGCTTGAGGATCGCCGAGGTGTCCACATAGGTGATCACCGATCGCCACGCAGATCTTCCAGCATGTCCGAGGTGCTTATCTCGCTCTTGATACGGGGCACAAGCCTGAAATCCACGGGACTCTCAGCGGCAGCGCGGACGCCTCCTGACTGCAGCAGTCGCTCGAACGGCGAAGCGGAAGGCGGAATGAGCGTGGCCGCAATTTCCCCGTTGTTGGTCACATCGATGATTTCGCCGTTTTTGACGCGCTCCAGAATCTTGCTGCTGTTGTTGCGGAGTTCGCGGTGCGGGATCGTGGTCATTTGGTGCCTCCGTAGCAATCGTAGCACTGCCCGTGATGCGCGGTTTGGTTCCGGTTCAGATAGGCCCGGCAGCAATCCGTTCCAGCGCCCAGTCCCAACGAATCAGCTCCTGTTCCAGGCGGAGGCCGTTTCCGTAGCGGTCGTTTCCCAGCGACTTGTAGACCTCCGCTTCCTCTGCGGTGAGCCTCGCCAATTGGGCCCGTGACGGTGACACTTCCACACTCCACGCCTCCCGATGGGCGAGCAGCGTCGCCTCATCCATGAGAACGCTGGACACGTGCGGGTGAACAGAGCGGAGCTGATCCAGGATCCGGAAGCCGTGTGTGTCCAGATCTCCCCAGTACAGGACCTCGCAGTCCCGTAGCCACTCGGCGTCCCGCAGCGCTGAGAAGCCATAGCCGGCGCCAAACAACGCCATTGACTGTGGTCGATCCGGAAGGGCAAGGAAGTTCACCAGATTCTCGGTGATGAGCACAGAGGTGACGGGGAGTCGGAGCGTACTGAATGCCTCTGCCGTGACCATAACGTCGCGAGCGTCGCCCAACAGCGGAATGTCGGGGTCCAGCAGCCGGAAGCGCACGAGTTCGGGCGGATGCAGGAAACCATGACGCTCGGCGAACCGGGCTGCCGGTGTGCGCGCTATCGGGCTGAGCAGCGGGCCGTCAGTTCCGTCCAAGGCAGCGTCCGAAACAGCGCCGTCCGAAGCAGTGACACCGGCCTCAAGCAGATCATCCTCCGGCGGCCTGTGCTGCAGTACGGCCAGCATTTCGTCAATGACCCGCCGATGAGTCTCGATGAACTTCGTGTGGACTCCGGGAAGGCTCAGTTGCCTTAGATAGATCCCCGGTCCGGGATTCGCCCTCAGCCACAGCGCTATCCGCGCAGCGGTCAGGGCGGCATCGCTTAGAGCCAGCAGTTGAAGGGGGCGTTTCATTGCCCAGGCACTTAGTGCCGGATCCACACCGGCAAGCCGTTCGGCCAGTGAACGGACCTGCCCCAGCTCCCGGGTCTTGCCCGCGAAGGCAACCTCGTCCTCCACCCTCGCGAACACTGCCGCGGCGGGAAGGTGGTTGGAACCGATCGTGGTCCGCCCGACGTCGACCGTTTCCAAAGTGTAGGTCCCCACCGAGGCGAACAACTCAGTTGCCCACTCCCGTGCGGCGGCATAGTCGTCCCGCAGCTCGGCGGCCGAGGGCCGCTTCAGCGCACGACGGCGGGGGTACGCTTCTGTTGGTTCCAGCGCCTCGCGCAGCAGTTGCCCACGTTCCCACGCGGCAGCGGAGAGCGAACGCAGCCCCGCCAGCGTGGTCCAGGTCCGGGCTGCACCCGTGTTTTTAGCCGGCACGGCGATCCCGTTCCTCGCGGTATTCCGTGATGGTCATGTTTCGGAGCTGGGAGTCGTTGCCGTCGGTGTTCGCTACGAAGCCCACGTGTGCTACAAAAGGCTCGATCACGTGGATCTTTTGTAGCGGCGTGACGATCAGTAGCTGTAGCTTCATGCGCTGGAAGAGTTCCAGGCCGTACCGCGCGGACTCGTCCGAGCCGCGGCCGAACGCCTCGTCAATGACCACAAAGCGGAAGCTGCGACCCTTCGCCGCACCCTTCCCCACGCTCTTTCCGGATGCAAGTCCGAACTGGAAAGCCAACG
Source organism: Arthrobacter sp. SE2 (assembly GCF_058244265.1). Taxonomy (NCBI): domain Bacteria; kingdom Bacillati; phylum Actinomycetota; class Actinomycetes; order Micrococcales; family Micrococcaceae; genus Arthrobacter; species Arthrobacter sp. SE2. The sequence continues at coordinate 36,977 of NZ_JBZAYA010000023.1, forward strand.
CGGCCGCGAGGATTGTGTAAGCCAGTTTTTCCTTCTGGCCGCCCGACTTTCCGCCGGAGTCGGTGAAATGCTCGAATTCTTCATCGGTCTCGGTCCACTTTTCCGAGGCTGAGAAAGTGAACCAGTTCCGCACGTCCGTTACTTTGGCTGTCCAACGCTCGTCGAGCGCCGTGTAACCATCCCGTCCACGGAAGCGTTCGATCAGCCTCTCCACCTGCAGGTACTTCTGTTCGGAATACTGGTCTTCGTCGCCGATAGTCCCCTCGGAGCAGGCCCGCAGGTCGATCCCGAACTGGCGCACATCCAAATCGGTCGAGCTCTGGTGCTCCAACTGGATATGCCTGCCCGGGTTGTATTCGATTCCCGCCAAGGACACGTTGATCTCACCGATCCGACTCACGATGTCCTGACGCCGGCTGTCCAGGAAGGCGTTGAATGCCACCACCTCGTGGATCGTGTTCTGGGTCAGGGACTCTTTGAATCGCGCCTCGAAACGTGGCAGATCGTCCTTCTCCAGCTGCTCAAGCAGCCGGTTGAACTCTTGGGCTGCTTCCAGCGAGGCGTCGATGTCGGTGGTTTCGTTGGGGTACTTGCCGCGGAACTCCGTCATCAAGCGAACGGTAGATGCTGCTGCCGTGGCGATGCGTTTCGTGAGCGCATCGATCGACGCGGTCAGCCCCGAGCGGACGGAGCTCTCGGCGGTGCCCGTGTTCTTGTACGTGAGTGTCCTCTCGCCGAGCACCTCGGCGGCGAGCCTCGCGACGGCGGCCAGTACGCCGCCGTCGTCGGTCATCGGATGCTCCAGCAGCGCCAGGCGGCATTCCTCGATCCCCGCAGCGATATCTTTGGCGTCCTTCTCGTTGGCACCGAGTCGCTGCTGGATTTTGTTCGACTTCTCCTCGAAGCGTCCGAGCTTCCCGCTCACCTCGGTCTCTTTGGCCGTCAGTTGCTGCAGCACGCTGCTGGCCGACTGGAGTTCGTTCCTTTCCGCCTTGAGATCCTCGATCCGCCGCGCGGTCAGTTGCCAGCCGATCTCAGCGAAATCGGCCACAGAGCGGATCGTTCCGAGCTGCTGGTTCCGGCGCCCGAGAGCGCCAAGGGCGGCGTCCACTTTGCCCAGCTGGGTTTCGACCACGCTGGCCTTGCCGTCCACCTCGTCCCGCTCGGCGAGGAAACGAGTGATCTTGTCATGGTTGTCCCAGCCGAGGACGTAATTGCGCGGGTCCGCGAGATCCCGGCGATCATCCTTCTCATGCCTGCCCCTGCCGCCCTTGAGCTGGCCGTTGACCGTCAGGGCTTTGGGGTAGCGGCGGAAGTCCTCCATGGTCTCGCAGCAGACATAGTCGAACCGGGTGCTGAGTTCGTCCAGAAGGAAAGTGCGGAAGGGAGTGCCTTGCTTGATGGCGATTTTCGCCGCCAGTGTCCCTGCGTCGGCAGGCCGCGCCGCGTTCGAATCTCCGACCCTCAGGTAGACCAACCTGGCCCGGAGATTATTGGAATCCACCCAAGCGCTAACCGCAGGATAGTGCTCGGCAGAGACCAGCAGGGATAACGCGAAACCACGCAATGTTCTTTCCGCTGCGCCCTCCCATTCCGACTCGCCGTCGCGCACCCGCAGCAGTTCGCCGGCATAAGGCAGCGCCGTTTCCGCGACGCCGATTCCCTCACACAGCCGACGGCGGAGCTCCAGTTGGGCGAGCGGCAGCAGGGTCTGGCGGGACTGCAGGCTAGCTAGTTCGGCGTCGATGTCTGTCTTGCGGCTGCTGAGTTCGGACCGCTCCAAAGTCAATCCGGTGCGGCGTTCCTGCAGCCCACTGGACTCAGCAACAAGCTCCTGTTCCACCTCGCCCAAACGCGCCCGGTTCGCGTCGAAGAGCACACGGTCTTCCGGCATCCTCAAACCGAGTTCGACGGCGGCGGCGGAGTATTGCTCGAAGCGCTTGCGTTGGGAGCGGGACTCTTCCTCCAGCCGTGCGATGTCGGCGTCGATCGCGGCGAGCCGGCCCCCACCGTTGGTTCGGATGTCCTCCTGGACCACTGAGAGTTCATGGCGCAGCCGCGACATGTCCGCGCTGAGCTGGGTGCTGTCCTCCAGCAGTTTGACCCCGGTGTTTTCCAGCTCCCGCTGGTGTTCCAGGCTCAGCGTCAGCTGCTGATCCGTGAACCACGGATGCAACTGGTCGCGCTGCTGCCGGGCAAGGGCGTCTTCGCCACTCAGCTGCTCATGCACTGCGGCACCGTCACGGATCGGCTTCAGCAAGCCGATCTGGTCCTTCGCCTTCAACACGGCCTCGTGGGCCTTCTTGAGGTCGTCGAAGTGGTGGATGAGGTTGTCGATGCGCGACTTCACGTCATCGTCTTCGAGCATGTTGCTCCGCACGAAGTGGGTGATGTTCTCCACCTGTTTCATGGAGACGGTGCGGTGGAACAGATCCATGGCCTGGTTGCCGCTGATGCCGAAATGACGCTTGAAGGCCGCGGCGTAGGGGTCAAAGGTGTCATGGACGGCCGTGCCCGCGGCACGAAGCTTCTTTTTCAGCTTGGCCGGATCCTGTCCGAAGTTGGAGAAGTCTTCCGCAATGGACTGTTCAGTTTCGGCCAGCGAGTAGAAGCGGCTGGGCTGGCCCGCTTCTTGCATTGTCCAGAGGGTGACGGCAAGCGTGACGGACTTCTTGAGGACCGCGTTGTGGAAGACGCCGAGGACTACCGTGAGGGCTCCAGGTGCCCGGAGTGCCACGGGTTTGGAGTACTCGCCGCCGGTGCTGCGCGTGCTCTTGTGGAAGCCGCGAACGTACGACATGAGCGTGCGTTCGCGTTTCTGGGCGCCCGCGGCTTTGTTGTAGTCGATCCGGTTGGCAGGGAGCAGGAGCGTGGTGATCGCATCAACTACCGTGGACTTCCCCGAACCGATGTCGCCGGTCAGAAGGCTATTGGCGCCATCCAAACGGAAGGTGCGGACCCCGCCGTGGAATGTTCCCCAGTTGAGCAGCTCCAGGCGGTGCAGCCGGAAGCCCGGGAGGGCGCCGTCGTCGTCCTTTTGCCCCGACGGGAGCTCGTCCAAGCTGAAGAGGCCGTCCTGCAGCTCGGTGGTCATGCGACTTCCGTTTCCGTTGAAGCTGCCGGCTTCTGCCCGGTGAGTGAGCGGCGGTAGTCCGCCAGCCGGGCGTCGAATTCTTCCAGCCACTGGGCATCCACGTACGCCTTGAGGATGCGCGCCACCTCGTAGGTGCCGGTTTCTCCGCGCAGTTTCCGCAGGAAACCGAGCTCTACGACCTTCTTGATGTTGGCACCCAGCTTGTCCAGGATCCGGGCCTCATTGCTGGACTCGGGCAGGAACACCGAAACCATGTCGGCGATTTCCTGTTCCGTCATGATGAGCCGGGTCTCGCTGCTATTCGTGTCGAACTCGAGCATCCGGGCACGCAGGAGGGCCAGGAGCAGGCTGACATCGAAGGTCAGTTGGCGTCGGGGGATAAGCCGGGGGAGCGTGACATCGGGGTCCTCCCGCGATTTGAGGAAGGCGTAGCCTTCGGATTCGTCCAGGATCAGGTCCAGTCCGAGGACCGCAACATAGTCGCGGACCTGGGAGGCCAAGGCCAGAAGCGCCTGCCAGGTCTTCTCGTCGGTTTCGGAATAGACCACGCCTTTGAAGAGCCTCGTAACGACGCCGGGCAGTTCCTCGGGAGTGCGGGTGTCCGGTTCCATGATGGTGTTCATGCAGGCCTCACAAAGATGATCTGATCGATTGTCGCTTCGCGGATGCTTCCGTCCGGCAGGGACCAGGACAGTTGCTGCGTCGCCTCCGGGTTGATGTTCGCCCATTCCGACTCGGCAGCCAATTGGTAATAGGCAACCAACTCCGCCAGGCCCTGCGACAGGGGATAGGCGGCGGTAATGTCAGCCAACGTGGCCTGGTCCGCGTCCTCCAGGACCGCATCGATGTGGGACTTGAGATGCTCTTTGTCCACATAGAACTGACTGAACAAGGCGCCGGCGTCAACATCGGCGTCGTCGGCGGTGACGACGTCGTCCATCACCAGGACCCTGCTGCCCGGCTCGTAGAGGGGACGTTCAAACGGCAGCGCGACATCCACCGACGGCGCGGCGATCTCCATGAAAATGCCCGACGGCGGTTGGGCTCGGGTGGTGAGGGCGGTCGACTCGACGCTTCGGATCAATTGCATGATCCGCTTGTTTTCCAGGAAGACCTTGTCGTCCAGGAGCCTGCGCATTTGCTGGGACAGTTGGCGGACAGTGGCTTGTGTCTGCTCGACGGCAGGGAGCCAGTCCTGGTGGAGATTGGCTACGGCATGGAGATTGTCCATGCGCGACAGTGCTTCGATCTGTGTGGCCCGCTGCAGAAGGTCCAGTAGCTCCGTCCGGAGTTGTGGCGACATGAGGTAGTCCCAGAATCCCTGGAAGGTGCGCCCCTGCAGAGAGCTGCCAATATCCTGCTGGTTGGCAAAAATGGAGTCGAGGAGCTCGCCTTGGCTGCCATCCCACGTGGCGATCTGCTCGCGCACCTGGCGGTCCAGCCGCCGGAAGTTTTGTTCGACTTCACGGAAGTCGGAGAGCAAGTCTTTTGCCAAAGTGGTCAGCTGTTGGAAGTGGTCCAGTGCTTCCGGAGCGCTCATGACCTTGATGTTGCCCTCGCGTAGGCGCTGCATTTCGGCGTCGATCCCGTCGCGCTGGCGCTGCAGTTCTGCCAAGCGCACTTCCGGGTCTGTCTCGGATTGCTGGACGAGCGTCTTGAGTACGGCGAAAATGCTGGTCAGGCGGGACTGGGTGGCTACGAACTCCCTCCCGCGCAGGTTTTCGACCCACCGCACCACGTCTTCCGCGGCTGCGGTGAGATCATAATGGGGTTCGTCCTCGCCGGGAACGTAGTACTTCCGCAGCCAGGCCCGCTCCGGATCGGCCCAATCGTCGAGGTATTCCGCCGCTTGGCGGGGAAATTTTCCCTCACCGAAGGACTCGCGGACGCCGAACAGCACATCCTCCAGAATGTCGACGAGTTGCTCGCGGCCGATGTTCCGTTGGTTGGGGCCGGTAAACGCGGCCATGAAGAAGTGCACAGCCAGCGGAGCGTTCTGGGCGCGAAGCAAGGCCCATCCTGCATGGTTTTCACGCAGTGAATTTATTGCGCAGTAATCCATATGATCCTCTGGTTTCGGCCAGGCAGGCCGCGTTCATGCAAGGGGCACTTCAGTGGCAGCACTCCGTGACTCTAGGCTAAGCGAGGTCCCGGACATTATTGGGGTCAGCGTGTGCGTAGGCGTCCAGTTGGCGGCGCGCGTTACGGCGCGCGGCAGATGAAGGTTTTTAACAAATAGTAGCCATCCGCCGAAAGCCCTGTATGCTTGTAGCTGTTGTTGTGTTTGGCATTTGGTAGTTCAGGCAGTTCCCGCGGTTCATCAACCGCGACCTTCTGAAGTAACGGTGGAGAACACCCCACACCGGAGGCCCGACAGTCGGGACAACCTCCACCTTCAGTAAGGAAACTGAAAAAATGGCTACAGGTATCGTCAAGTGGTTCAACTCTGAAAAGGGCTTCGGCTTCATCTCCCCGGAAGATGGCAGCCAGGACGTTTTCGCTCACTACTCTGCAATCAACTCGGGCGGCTACCGCTCCCTCGAAGAGAACCAGAAGGTTTCCTTCGATGTCGAGCAGGGCCCCAAGGGTCCCCAGGCAGTAAACATCCAGGCTCTCTAAGCTTCGGATTTCAAAAAGCAGGGCCGGTCAATGACCGGCCCTGCTTTTTTATGCCTATTTCCGGGTTGAGTGACTACTTCGCGACGCGCAAATTACCCGGGGATGCGCTAGATCCCTGTCGACCCCTGAATACGGAATACAGGTGTCGGCAGGGATTTGGCGTGCCGCCCAGCTTTTGCTGTAGCGCTCGGCCCTGGGCTTGGTCTTGTCCGTCCCGGGATCGTCTTCGCTCGGATGTGGGATTCTGCTCAATCACTCGAATGGACAAATGCCGGGCCCGTGGAATCACGGGACCGGCAACTTCGGCGAAGAGAATGATCCAGCAGAATCCGACGGTGTCCCGAGGTTGTCCTTTGTAACCCTTATTCGCAGGCTATGCCGTCGCCATCCCTATCCAACGCAGGCCGGTATCCTGGCTGCCCCCGATAGATCGGTGCGGCGCCGGCGGCCCGGGCGGCCGTACAGTTCGCGTAGTAGACGGACGACGGCGCCACGGGCGGCGCGACCGGCTGTACCTGCCTCGCCTGGGCTTGGTCTTGTTGTGCCTTCGCTGCGGCAGCATCGGCGTCGGCCTTTGCCTGGGCCGCAGCCTGAGCTGCCGCTGCCTGAGTTGCTGCGGCATCGGCAGCCGCTTTGTCAGATGCGGCCTTGTCTGCCGCCGCCTTCGCCGCCGCTGCGGTTGCTGCCGCACGTGCATCCGTCACTCGCTTGGACTCTGAGCTTTCCATCCAGAGGAGGACTCCCGTGTCCGACTTGGTGCAAATGAACTGCTTGGGTGGATAGCTCTCTGTTGCGTTCTCCGTCACGCAGGACACTGACTTTGGCGCGGTCGGCGTCGGCGTTGGTGTTGGGGTGGGAGTCGCCGAAGCCGAAGCCGATTGGGTGGCGCCGGCCTGCGAAATTGTTGGGCTAGCTCCGCCACACGCGGCAAGGGAGAGCGCTGCGGCTATTGAGGTGACGATGGCAAAGACCTTGAAGCCGGCCTTGCGAGATTTCAAAAAGTCGTGCGACGCGTGTTTTATTTCCCCGTTGTTTTTTGGCGCGCGAGTATTCATTTATTGCCCCCAATGATTCAGTTTTCGACGCGAATGTCAGCAGATCCTAGCATCTGAAATGCGAGAAAAGAAGAAGTTGTCCACATAGATGGGATGGCCTCTTGACGGGGCTCTCAAGAGTGCGGCAAAGGGTCGAGATTAGAAACTATGTTCGATCTATAAAAAGAAGACTCGAATAAATATCCACATGCGCGAGGTTCGGTCTAGAGGCGGCCACGAAACCCTCGTAGCGTCGAAAGCAACAGACCACCACCAGGGGAGTCATGGAGAAACCACTGCCAAACGTCACCTCCTTGGACGCCGGGGGAACACTGAGTTTTCATTGGCGCACACGGAGATGCGGAACAAAACCCCACGTCGGCACACGTAGACGCCTCCCGGCGCACACTGAGTTTCGCCAAAACCACACTTAGACGGCGGTTTCGGACTTTACGGTTTCCCTTGGAACGAGGTTCGTCAGCGCACCCGGGGGTTCCGTGGGAGTGCTTGGGAGTCCCCCTGCCAACGCCCGGCTTTGGGCAGGAAACAGTTGAATCGTCTGGACCTCGCACCACCTAGGGCCGGAGAGTGCTGGATTAGCGCATCAGAGAAAGTTGGATCGCGAGTGTTCGATCAAGAAGTTCGGCGAACGCTGGACTACGTTGCTCGCGGAATGATGGTTCGAATTGTCGGCGCGCCTGGCAGCGGCCGAACGAGTGTCGCGCAAAAAGCTATCGCCGATCTGGAAAAGACCGGAGCAACGGTCTACTCCATTTCGGGACTCCGCTCACATCGCGGAATACCTTTTGGTGGAATACATAGCCTGAGCCTGGATATTCGAATTGGCCAATTGGGAGTTCTCGGTGTTGCTGACACCCTGGCAAGCCGACTCTCGAGGCCAGGTGAGCGTGTGCTTGTAGTCGATGACCTCGAGTTCGTCGACACGGAGACTGTGGCGGTTCTGGACGCCGTCCGGCGTCGGACAAAACGGCCCATGATCGTCACCATGAGCGAGTCTTCGATCTACTCGGTGGCCCAGCCTGCGGTGCTCAGCCCCGGCCCGGAAGCCAGGGTTCACCTGAGTCCGCTTCGATACGAGCAGGTGAACGAGCTCCTCACCGACATTCTGGGAGCTCCTGCGGACGCCGACACCACTGCCCGGATCCTCACGAAATCGGCAGGGAACCCCCGGCTTGTGGTTCGCATCGCGGAAACGGCTTCCCTCAGCGGCTTGATTGTCCTCCGCCATGGGCAATGGCATATGACGGGCGAGACCCTGTGGAACGAGCACCTCCATGGCACGGTGGAATCCCTCCTCGAAGGACTTGAACCCGACGAACTCACGGGCCTTCAGGCCATGGCCATCGCCGGGACAACGCCCCTCGATGTACTGCAGCAGGTAGTCCATTCCGACGTCCTCGACAGGCTCGAACAGCGCGGCCTCATTTCCGTCATGGAAGATCTCCACAACACGGTCTGCGCTTCGATCACGCCGCCGGTCCTGGCCGACTACTTCCGCGGTCAAAGGGTTCTCACAAGCAGGCGGGTCCTGAAGAGTCGAATCACCCGAGCCCTCAGCGGTTTGCCCCAGGAATCGCACGTTGACGTCAACTCGGCTGATTCGCTGATGAGGGTACTGGCCGCGCTGCGCCTTGAACGGAGCTCAGACGCAGCCACGGCCCGCCATTTTCATGAGCAAGTTTCCGTCCTGGAGCGCCAGCGCTACGAGCTGTGGAATGCCGACAGATCGGTATCGAATGCTGTGGCCCTTCTGAAGGTCTACTGGGGCTCGCCTATTGACGCATCGAGGATTGAGCGTGTCCTTTCCCAGACCTTGACCTCGGAAGGAGAATCGTGCGATCTCCTGTTCCTGGCATTTACCAAAGCGCTTTGGGCGATCCATAAAGGCAAAGGACTGGATTCTGCAGCCGGCGCCCTCAGGAGCTTCGGGGAGGAACGTCCCAAATGGTCCGCGGAGGCCGAAGCGGCGGAGCTATTCCTCGTGGCGTCCTACGATCGAATGCCGGAGAACCTCGACGAAATCTTCGCGCGGCTCCACGATCGTCACCCTGAAAGCGGTGTCATATCCAGCATCCGAGGCATCTTGGAACTCTACCGATTCAAGCCTTCCGCCGCCCTCAAAGCCATCGACACTTCAGGCGGGGTAAAGGGCATTCCGGGAATCGAGCCGTTCATCCGCGGAATGGCATTGTTCTCCTCGGGGCGGATTGAGGAGTCAATTGTCTTTGCGCTTGACCAGCGCGCAGAAGCCCGCCGCAACCTGGACCAATTCGGGATGGTTTCCAACACGTATGTGGCTGCCCAGGCCCTGATCTACCGCGGCTATTTCGACGACGCCGAATACCTCATGGGCAGTGTCTTTGCCATGGGGCGGCCAGGCTTCCTGGTGGCTTCCCTCCACGATGCCATGCTCAGGCTCGCCGGGCTAAGGACGGCGACGTCCGCGATCTTGCCTGCGGCGACCCTTGCCACCCAGGCGAGGCGCGAAGCTGATGACATCGGCCCACTCCCCGGAACCGCTAGAGGAGTGTACGAGCTCGTCGCCGCGCGGCCCCTCATCCCAGCTGTATTCGACGGGAAGGCCGCGAAACTCATTCAACGGCAGCTCGAACGTGGCTATGTCCTTGAGGCGATCCATTCCGCGCTTTTCTTCACGTGCCTGCTCCCTGGCCGCAAGGTTCTCGAACTCCTTCGGCAGACCTTGAAAGAGTATGCCCCGTCCACTTCCCATGATCAGCTTTTGGCAATTGCCGGTGCGGTGGTGGAGGACGACCACCAGATGCTAGGCGTGCTGCTCGAGCATTACGAGCCCGACGTCGATTTCTACCAGGTACGGATGCTGCTCCGCGGTGCTTTCAAGCGGTATGCATTCGTGGACGACACCATCGGTGCGGCCGCGATGGACCGGGCATACTCCATGTTCGCGACACGATATCCGTCCCCGGATGAGCCCGTCGCGTTTAGCTCCGGAAGCTATTCGCCCCTGACTGTCCGGGAAATCGAGATAGCAGCCCTGGCCGGTCATCGCTCCAACCCCGAGATCGCCGAGCACCTGGGAATCAGTATCAGGACCGTGGAAAGCCACATCTCCAACGCGCTGCGCAAGACAGGAAGCCCGTCGCGCACGGCCCTCTTTGACCTTGTCCGGGATTCTGCTCCGTTCCGCGAGAAGCGGCCTTCCGAGTGAGCCGGCAAATGGGCTTCGGTCTACAACGTTCCTCCTTCCTGCTTGAAGACGAAGGAATGCCTAACGGTTAGTTGCTCCGGAACTGTGTGGGAGATGAGGACGACTACCTTGTGCTTTGCCCACTCGCCGAGCTCGTCGGTCAGGGCGTCGATGCCTCGAACGTCCAAACCGTTGAAAGGCTCATCGATGGCGACCACAGGGGTATCGGCGACAGTGCACATGAGCAGCCAGAGCTTCCGGATATTGCCCGTCGACAGCATGGAGACGGGTTGCTCCACCCAGTCTTCCAGTCCATACCTGGCCAGCCGGGCGAGCCCGGCCTCCGGGCCGACCTGACGGCTACGTGCCGCAAGAGCCAGATGATCGTGAACCGTCATGGAGGGGTAGAGCGCTGGCGTCGTACGGCAGACGCTCCGCACCTGGCGCGCGTCGGGAGAGCCGGCGTCGATCCCGCAAAGACGAACGCTTCCGGCCCAAGGTTGGAGGAAGCCGCTGATGAGCTCCAGAAGAGTCGATTTCCCGCTGCCATTGCTGCCGGCCACCCGGTAGAGCCCCGGCTCGTTCAGACTGAGACTGAGTCCGTCCAGGACCGGTGAGCCTTGCCGGTAGCCGGCGGTTACAGAATCAATTTCGATCGAAGCCTCAAAAGACGTTGGTGCAGGCATACGGCGGCTCCCAGGATCAAGAGGATGGAATAGCCCAACAACAGCACGGCGCTGAACTCAGGGCTGACAACAAGGATGAGCGAGCAAGGAGAAATCAGGAGGAGTGTGAAGAGTCCATCCATCACATCGTTGGATTTGGTGCCGTCAGTGGTGGTCGGCGGACGGGAGAGTGATTCCGCGACGACGCCGGACGCTGTGACGATCAAGCCCGCGAGGACAGCGCCAGGAACCGGAAGGTCCAGGGCGAGAAGCGCCCCTAGGAAAACAAATCCACCGATGGCCGCCCCCGCCATAACGTAAATCCCTACGAGCCGGACAACGATCGCGGCGGCGGAGAAGCCGTTCTCCCACGCAAAGCGGTAGTGGTGCAGTTTCGCAGTGGGCCCGATCCGATAGAGCATCGGTTCCGTGACGGCCAAGCTCAAGAGCACGGCAATGCCAACCAAGGATTTGTGCAGCTCCCCGGAGCCGAGCGCAGACGGCAGGGGGAGAATGCCCCTCGCTCCCAGGAGGATGCCAACGACGGCGATCCACGCGAGGACGATGGTGGCGATCACCGAGCCCTGTTTGCTGCTCAACAGATCAGTGACAACGAATAGCCCGAAGCTTGTCACCGCTCGCTGGCTGCCGCCCCGTTCGGTGCCGAGGGAGATCCTGCGGTAGCTGAGGCGGCGCCAAGCGCGGACGCTGAGGAGGATCAATATCCCGGACGCGGCCGCCGCGAGCACATACAACGCTGGAAGGAAGCGCGACGGGTCCTCGGCGAGTTCGTCAATCCGGGAGAGCTGAGGCAGGAGAAAGCCAGTGGCAGCTCCGAGCAACAACCCGAGGATGAGAGCCAAGAGGCAATACCGCCAATGGAGCCCTATCCGTCGCGCAGGTGTTGAGGCGAAATGGAGAACACAGTAGACGCACGCACAGGAGGCGAAGACCATGACGGAGACCGAAGCGGCCACGACGTCGAGGTAGCTCGGCGATTCCTCGAAGAAGACCACCAGGAATACCGCAGCCGAATACCAAAGGATGCCTGTGCGGCGGAGCGCCGGGACCAGGCCGTATCTCACCACAACCTGCTGCAGGGGAAGTTCCATCGCCCGGAATAGCTCCAGGTGCGGAGTGCCGGAGACTGCCAGCCGTCGGCTTGAAGCTACCTCGGTGAGCACCGTGGCGACGGCGAGGTAGAGGATCGCGAGGAATCCCCAATTGAGCACAGCGGCCGTGTCGTGGCGGAGCGGGCCGTCGCGGAGAACAGACATCGTGGATGCGAACACCAGTGTTCCGAGCAGGACCAAGGCTACCGAACCGGAGACCGCGAGGGCCCTGAAACCATCCAGCGTGAGCGGCAAACGCAGCGCATTGACGATTTCAAACGCCCGGAAGTCCCGCAGGATTCGGTAATCGGACCGCCGGACGGACGCCGAAGGGATCCTGGCGTTCGAAACCTGACCTTCGACATCGGCGGGAGAGACCTTGGTCGCCATCAGCGCCTAGAACTTGCTCCGCGGACTCTTCTTCTGGACTGAGTCCATGAAGGCCACAATGGTGAGGACCGCGAGTCCGAGCGCACAGACGGCGGCGACGGCCGACGTCGTTCCCTGGAACGGGACAACTATCACCGGGCTGAGGGCCGCCGCGTGCGCAAAACCGGCGACGGCGAAAACGGCCGCCTTGAGCGGTAGCCATTTCCCGGCCGGGCTGAAGGCCGCAATCAGGGGTGCGGCCACGCCGAGGACGAGAAGTACGGTGACGGTCGTGTTCTTCACGGCGAGGGGATCTATGTTCTTGAGGCCTTCCGGGGCAGGAGAAGCCCAAATCAGGCCGAGGGAAATGCAGGAGAATGCAGCGACCAAGAGGCCAACGATTCGTAGAAGAAGGCTGTAGAGCTGAGTAGTCATTGAGAATTTCTGTCCGTGGGTGGTGGTTGAGGAAGGTCAGCCGATGGCAACTATTGTTGACAGAGCTATGGCTGAAAGCACAACGAGGATCTTCCTGCCTGTGGAAAACCAGCGCCAATGTCGGTGGAAGATCGCCAGGGCAAGTACGGCCATCGAGGGGAAATAGGCCCAATATCCGGGCACATCCCTCGGTTGGATGACGCCGAAGACCACGCTGAATAGGTTCACGGGGATCGTGGCGAGAATGGCGATCACAAAGAAGGACCCGATTTTGAAGCGGCCCGCGATGACCGATTTTCCCGGGATCACTCTTTTGTCCAGGAACGCGGCGAGGGAGAAGTACAAAGCGATGATGACGGCGTAGACGAGGAAGAACAAAACGGTGCCCACCGTCATGGAGAGGCTCAGCAGTCGATCGTCCCCGATTTCCGAGCGCACGTCCGCCGGAACGTTCGCGTTGAGGTACTTCCTGGTCAGCGGAAGTCGCAGAGCCACCAAAGCCATCAGCAGGATGTAGCCCGCGATCCACAGACCGCGGGATGTCGAGATCCATTCCCTGCCTCCCGTTGGCTCGGGCCGCAACTTTCCGACCTTAGCGACGATAATGACGGTTTCGGACTCCCGGCCGTCTTCCGTGCTGGTCATGAATTCCTCCTCAGGTCCTTAGCTGAATCACGATGGCCTCGATGGCAGCACCGAGGACTATCAGGGCGATGGCAATGAGCAAGGTGCCGAGGGAACGGGCCATGTCGTCGATGAAAGACCTCAGGGTTGCCGGCTCGTTCTTCGTCAGCAGCCTGCGAGCCAGGCCAGCGGCGGGCTGGAATCCGGCGGTCGCCGCCAGCACGAGGCCGAAGAACTCGAACGGGACATACCAAATCACGTCGGCAACCAGGCCGGCACCCCCGACGGAATGCACCCCGAGGGATACCGTCGCCCCGACATACAGCGCCAGGATTCCGGCCCCGAGAAGCGTCGTGAGCCCCAGTGTCGCGACCCCCGAATAGAGCACCAAGGCCGCGCCGACGTTCCGCCCAAGGATCTGGAGGAAGTCCTTGCTGTAGAGAGGACTCCCACCCATGTCCCTCGCGTCCCGGATCCAGGACAGGTCCACGGCCGAATATCCGAAGACGGCTATGGCTGCCATGGCCAGACCCGTGCTTGGGAGCAACCATCCAGGGATGCCCCCAAGCACGCGTGCTGTCTTAGCAAGCATCGATTTACGCGACTGCTTGCGCCCGGCCGATGCGGAAGAGGATTCCTCGAGCCGTTGCGATCAAGGCACCAGTGATTCCTGCCCCGAATATTGTGCCGATGACAACGAGAGCCCAGCCTCCGACCTCGATGGCGTTCATGATCTGGGACGCCGCCGCGGCAGAGATGCCGAGGGACCCCGCGATCCATGAAACGGCCAAGCTCGCGCCGAAGATGCCAACCACAGCCAGCGCAGCCGCCGCCGCGGCCTGAAGGCCGGTCCTTTTCGTCATTGTTGATTCCACTACAACCCCATTTCTCGAGTAGAACGGCCAACGGTATTGCTGGCCTTGAAACGTGGTGCCCCTCCTCAAAGGAAGGCCATCCACGATTCAGATTCTCTCGGTGAAATTGGCGTCTACGTGTAAAAAACGGAAAAATCCGTGTGCCAAAGGCCGTTTCTCAGTGTGAACAAGCCGGATCTCCGTGTGCGTTCGGGCCCGTCTACGTGTTCACAGGGCAAAACACTGAGAGCCGGAAGCGGTCGTTGGAACGGTCAGGAGCCGCTTGCGGCTTGATCATGGCCGCGGCAAAGCTACCGTCGCGTAGACGGTGCCTTGGCCGGAGAACCGACAATGAACGGCCGTGTGTTGAGCGGTTCGACGGGAACGACAGGAGGCTTGACGTCGGCAATCGGTTCCGAACGCTCACCGCGGGAGCCGGTTCCGAGCCCGCGAACCGTCCAGCCTTGCGCCCGCCATGCCGCAGCGTCCAGGACGTTCCGCGCGTCCAGCACCAGCCGGCGTCGTACGAGCGAGCCGACGGCGGCGGGTGAGAGGGCGCGGTATTCGTCCCATTCGGTGAGCAGCAGCACCAACTCAGCGCCTTCGAGCGCGCGCGTGGTGGACGCTTCGAAGCGGAGCTGGGGGTAGCGCATCCACGCATTGTTGATGGCTTTGGGATCGGTCACCGTAACGTGGGCGCCCGCCGCGGCCAGTTGGAGTGCGACGTCGAGGGAGGGGGAGTCACGGATGTCGTCGGTGTCCGGCTTGAAGGCAGCGCCCAGTACGGTCACGGTGCGGCCGGACAGGAAGCCTTTGCACATGTCACGGGCGACGTCGACGGCCCGGGCGCGCTGGCCCAGATTGATGGAATCGACCACACCCATCCACTCATCGAGGGAAGACACGGACAGCGCTTGTGCCTGCGCGCGGAACGAGCGGATGTCCTTCGGCAAGCAGCCGCCGCCGAAACCCAGGCCGGCGTGGAGGTACCGGTTGCCGATGCGCGGATCCAGGCCCATCGCCTCACTGAGCTCGGTGACGTCCGCCCCCGAGGCGTCGCAAAGTTCGGCGATGGCGTTGATGAAGCTGAGCTTCGTAGCGAGGTACGCGTTGGAGGCGGACTTGATGAGCTCGGCGGTGGCAAAGTTGCAGACCAGCCGCGGGATCCCGGCGGAAATCAGCGGTTCGTAGACGGCGTCGAGCGCAGCCGTGATCGGGGTGCCGGCGGCGGAGTCCTTGCCGCCCGGAACGCCGTACACCAAACGATCCGGTACCAGGGAGTCCTTCACTGCCGTGCCTTGGCGCAGGAATTCGGGGTTCCAGCCGAGCAGGATATCGGGCCTACGGGCAAGGATGCCGCGGAGCATGTCCACTGTTCCCACAGGAACGGTGGATTTGCCGACGACGGCGGCGCCCCTCGCCAGATGCGGGAGAAGGCTCTTCGTCGCTGCGATCACGTAGGAGAGGTCCGCGGTATCCGAGGTCTTCGACTGCGGGGTGCCCACGCACAGGAAGTGCGTTTGGGCATCGGCGGCATCGGCGAAATCGGTGGAGAACGTAAGCCGCTTGGTAGCGAAGCCGTCCCGGAGAAGTTCATCAAGGCCGGGTTCGTGGAAGGGCGCGAAACCCTTGTTCAGGTGGGTCACCTTCTGGGCGTCGACGTCGATGCCCACCACGGTGTGGCCCATCGACGCGAGCGTTGCGGCGTGCACTGCGCCAAGATAGCCGCAGCCTACAACGGAGATTTTCATGCTGGGAGTCCTTTGCTGGAAGTCACGGAAATGGTGGCAGGCTCTGCCGGCTGGAGCTCGGCCGGCTGAAACGCGGTTGCCTGAAACTCGGCTGCCTGAACCGGGTGGCTGGGAGCAGTGGCCGGATCCACAAGCGCTTCACCGGAGATCACTGCCTCGTAATGCTCGACGAGTTGGGCGCTCAGCACCGGCCAGGTCCGTCCTTGGACCGACGCGAGCGCTGCCAGTCCGAACGCGCGGCGTTTGGCATCGTCGCCCACCAGGTCCTGCACGTAGGCCCGCAGCTGCGCGAGGTCCCCCGGCTCGTAAAGCCAGCCGGTGCGCGAGTTCTCCACGAGATCGAGGGGACCGCCCCGGCCGGTGGCCACGACGGGAACTCCGGACGCCATGGCCTCCTGGATCGTCTGGCAAAACGTTTCGAACTCGCCGGGATGGACGAAGAGGTCAAAGCCGGCCACAACGTGAGCCAATTCGTCGCCGCCCAGGAAGCCGGTGAAGAAGGCGTTCGGCAGGGCCGCTTCGAGGGCAGCGCGTTGCGGGCCGTCGCCCACAATGACAAGCCTTGTTCCCGGCAGATCCGCCAACACGGCGAGGTCCTCCACCTGTTTCTCGATCGCGAGGCGTCCGACGTAGCCGATGATGCGCTCGCCGTGGGGCGCCACCGAGGCGCGCCACGCCGTCGAGCGCTTGGTGGGGGAGAACCGCGCGGTATCCACACCGCGCCGCCACATGCCCACCCTGAGGATCCCGCGGCCGCGCAACTGGTTGAGCGCGAACGTGGACGGGACCAGTGTCCGGTCTGCACGAAGATGAATGTTGTCTACCCGGTTCCATGCCCAGTTCTCCAGCATGGGGAGGCCATACCGGGCGGCGTAGCTGGGGACCTCGGTTTGATAGATGGCAACCGTGGGGATGCCGAGCTGGCGCGCAGCCTGCACAGCCCGCCATCCGAGGACGAAAGGGGATGCGAGGTGGACGACGTCCGGTGCGTAGTCGGCAAGGATTCTCTTGACCCGGCTCACACCGCCCAACGCCACCCGCACATTTGTGTATCCGGCCAAGGGCACGGAGGGGAGGCGATGGACAAAAGCGCCGTTTACGACGTCCGAGACAGCAGTGTCCGACGTCGATGGCGCAATCACCATCACTTCGTCGCCTCGCTCTTGCAGATGCTCCAGCACCCGCAGGATGGAGTGCGTGACCCCGTTCATGAGCGGCAGGAATGATTCGGCAACGATAGCGATCCTCACCCCTCCACGGTGTGCGCGGCGGTTGGCGAAGCGGGGGAATGGGCGTGACTGCGAGGGGAAGGTTTGGTTAACAAATTGATGTTGTTTCCCCGAGTGGAGGATCCGTAGGGACGGAAAATTCGCCACTCTAGGCAATTACGGAGCTGAAAGACGGGTAGAAGTCACTCTTATCCCCCAATATCGGCCCGATTTACGGTGACAACGGTAGTGAACCTCGTGGCCATGACTGGGGCTTGTCCCGGGCACCGGGGTATTTCGGTAAGCGGGCGATGACTGGGCGGCGCGCCCGCACATGCTGAACAGCGTTGGGTGATTCACCCTGCGCCGCCCGTATGTTCGGCCAGGCCGTTGTCTAGAATCGAGCCAGACCCTATGAAACTCTTCAACCGTACTGACCATTTTGACCAGCACCGGATGTTTAAGGGGACGATCTGAACTGCCGTGGAGATCTCGGACAGTGGGCCCTCTTAAGATGAGGGTCTACCGA
>NZ_JBZAYA010000024.1:0-54003 GCF_058244265.1 Arthrobacter sp. SE2
CACGCTCCTGCCCTAGGCGTCAGACGGCCCTAACCACGCTCATCTGCGAAGGGCCCCTTATATGCGAAACCCACCACGAATGGGTGCGGCCTCTCGCCCAAGTCCATGGTGCTGATGTGCATAGCTCCGTGGATTAGTCCCGGGGCCAGCACCTTCATGCCGTTGTGAATGCGAGAGGCCCTTACGAATAGGGAGTTGGCCTCACTTTGCATCGTCGATGCGTTCGCCGGTACATAGTTCGGATAGTCCACCACCCGGCCGCTTATGGCTTCATCCACCGCCATCTCCGTGGATTTTTCTGCCATATAGTCTTTCATGTTCATTGCTTCGACCTTCCTATTTTCGTGAGGAGGGGGGTGTTTTCCTCACTATTTAGCGTATGTGTTTCGACGCCTGGTTTCAGGTTCGGTTTCGGCAAAAAGAAGTGCCATCATTTGCTTTGAATCTGATCTAGATTTGGGCGTGATCTGGAAAGGCGTTTAAATCAAGAACCCCGGTAGCGGCTTGCTACCGGGGTTCTATAGGGGGGGAGGGGTCTAACCTGCTAACGAATCGTCAACATCACCTTCGTTGTCTGCAATCTCCAGCAGGTAGACTGCCACATTGCGGCAGAGCGCGCGTTCATCGCCGCATGGCTTACGCCAACCATCAACCTCCCAGCCTCCACCCAATGCCTCAATGGCGTTGCGACGACGCTCAAGCGCGTTGTCGCGGTAGGAGCTGATCCCGAACAGAAAGGCCAGAAACAGTGAGCTCGGCTTTTCTGGAATAAAGAGTCCTGGCCGGAAGTTCCATGGCTCAGGAATCTGCATGAGAGCATCCAGCAGATGCGCCTGCATTATTTCGCCGATAGCTTGCCGGCTCAGACCGGTTGTGTCGGCGGGTGCGTACAAGCTCCACAAGAAAGGGAACTTGAGAGGCCGGGGCCCGATGGGCTGAATCGGCTTGCCTTCTTCGTCCTTCTTGAGCGGTTCAAACCCTGCCAAGTGCTCAGGCAAGGCACCGCAGCCAATCAACCTCTTGAGCTCGTCGGTAAGGCGAGCCAATCTGATGGCGAAGGTTACTGCTGTATTGATGATGTCGGTCATCGGTCTGTCCTCTAAAAGAGAAGGGGGCCGGCTGGTGGCGCGGCTGGGGGTCATGGGTCGATGTTCATTTATCCATCCCACCCCAGCCCCCGGTTGAGCCCGGCTTCTCCTGGCTTTCTGCCATGTGTAGGGTTAACGACGAGTTTGGGGATTACATTTCCCGATTAATCCCTGGACGTGTCTCAGAGGCCCGCAAGCCAGTACCTTCGCGGGAGGGGTCTCGACCGCGGGGTCACTACTCTCCGGTAACTTACGTCGAACGCTAGGCGCAGTAGGCACACAGTTGGCCATTCGACGATGCGCTTGGCGAGCACAGGACCTACTTTCGGCAAGGCATCGAGTTCCTCGGCCGTTGCGGTGTTGAGATTCACTTTTCCGCCGGCAGAAGTCCCTGCTCCTGTGCTGCCGGCTGTTGGAGCTCCGCCGGCCACCGTCCCGCCAGAAGCGCCCTGGCTTGGTGGAGGAGCAGCCTCCCCTGTCCGCGGAACGTGGATCTTCGCGGCGTCCTGCACCACCGCCGCAAGGTTAAGGCTGTTCAGCTCGGCTGCAGGATCCGCACCACCGGCAGCAGCGATTGCGTCAAACACCCGTGCTCCGGCGGGCACCCTGACGATCCCGGGACTTTTCACCGCACCTGCAACGTGGACTGTAAGCAGTCGGGCTCCATTCTGTGGTTCCGGAGCGTCGTTGACACCGCCTCTTCCACTTCCAGTACCCACTTCCGGAGTCGCCCCCGCATGTGAACTTCGCACGAGCGGCTCAATCGTCGGCTGCCCGGACCAGGACTGCCAGAAGAACCACGAGACCAGCAACAAACAAGGCACCGCCAACAACACGGCTACGCGCCATGGTGTGCGCCACCGGAGCATCGATGGATGGGCTGCCTCTTCGGACGAGTGATCGGGGCCGGACTGCTCTCCCGCAACGGCCACAACCGAGCCGGGTGTCATCAAGGTTTCCAATGGAAGCAGAGGTTCCGTTGTGTTGTCGTGGCCCGGCTGCGCGACGGCCTCCTGGTCCGACAGCGGTGCAAGACGAACAGCGAATCGGAGCCGGGCGGCACTCGCAGCATCGTCCGCGGGTGAGGCTCGGTTCCTACGTGGCATATCCACGAGCCTAGAACGGCCGAGCCCGCAGCAGCAGCCCGGAAGGGCGCTATGTGGACAGGGCCGCCGCAGAGTGCCTGTGGAGGATCAGTGGGCGCACGTGCCTCCGGAATTGCGCACGCCCAGGGTGCAGGACGGCCCGGTGCTGAGCTCATATCTGGAAGTAGTGGTTTCTCCGGGGTGTCCGGTGCGGGTCGGTGTGGGGTGGCGGGATGAACCAGGGCACGCCTATTTGGACTTGGATGTGCCAGTCTTCCTTGTGGATCAGGCGGTGGTGGTGGCTGCAGAGCAGCGTGCTATTGGCGGTGCTGGTGGCTCCGCCCCGGGACCAGTACTCGATGTGGTGGGCCTCGCACCACGGTGCCGGCATGGTGCATCCGGGGAAAGCGCAGCCCTTGTCCCGCGCGGTGATGGCTTTGCGGATCTGCGGCGGGAAGATCCTGGAGGCCCGTCCGATGTCCAGGACCTGGCCCTCGCCCCCCAGGACCACGGGGATGATGTCCGCGTCGCAGGCGAGTGTGCGCAACGTTGCCGCCGGGACGGGCCCGGTAAACGTGAAGGACCCGGTGCCGCCGCCCTGCCCGTGGTCTTGGGGGAAGAGGTCGCGGTGGTCGATGGTGGCCAGGATCTGCGGGCGGTGGCCGCCCGCGGCGGGCAGGGAGCCCCTGGCCAGGGCGAGCCGGCAGGCGCCCACCAGGCCGTCCAGGAGCTTCTGCGCCCTCGAACGCCGGTCCAGCGGTGCAGGATTGTCCGACCCGGCATTCTCAGGTGCCTCGCCGCAGGACCCGGCGGTCGAATCGGCGCAGGAGCCGCCGGACGGATCGGCGGACGAACCGCCGGACGGATCCGCGCAGGCCTGAGCTGTCCCTTGGGGTGTGCGGGTGCGGGGGTTGGTGGCGGTGTTCATGACCGTGAGCAGGTGTTCGTATTGCTCGGTGGTGGCGAAGATCTCCACGTGTTGGAGCCCGTGCTTGGGGCGGCGCAGAAACGCTCCCTGGTGGTGACGCAGGGATTCCTCGGACGGTTCCGGGCCGTCCTGGTCGATCGCCTCGACCCAGCGACGGGCCACCCTGGCCAGGAAGTCCTGGTCGTTTTCCTCCGCGGTGCGGGCCAGGGCGTGTTCCATTTCCGCGGCTTTCTCCGGGCTGCACAGCGGACGCACCTTCGCCACGGCCATCGTGATGATCCCGGCCGCACCGGACCCGATCACCCCGGAGGCCAGCGCCGCGGCGGTTTCCCCGTGCCGGGCAGGGACCGTTTCTCCGGTGAGGCCGCGGCCCGGCAGCAGCTCGCTCGCCAGGGCGAGCCGGCGTCTGGCCTCGGCGGCACTGATGCGCAGCAACGACCGCAGATGCTCGGCCGTGGACCTGAACTCCCCGCCCCGGGCGCTTCCCGTTCCCATGGAAGAAGCCGCACCGGCCTGCACCGAACCGGAGGCGCCACCCTGCGCGTCCGCGGGGCCCGCCGCGGTCCCGGAGGTCCAGCCCGCGCCGGGGCCGGCATCCGCATCAGCGGCCCAGCCCGTTGTCCATCCTGTTGTCCAGCCCGGCCGGGTGGCGGGTTCTTCATTCCGGGCCCGGTCCAGCCCGGCTGCGGCGGCCAGTTGGAGATAATCCAGGGTCCGGGAGAGTTCCTCCACCCCTGACGCGAACGCGACAGCCTCCTGGAAACCCAGGACTCCGACGTCGTCGGCCGCTTCTTCGGCCAGCGACCTCAGTGCCGCCACGACCCCGTCCAAAGCCGCCTGCCGACCGCGCCCATCGCGCGGATCCACCAACGCCAGCCCGCCCGGAACCCCGGCAAGACGCGGACCACCGGCAAGACGCGAACCACCGGTATGACGGGACACTCCGAAAAGCCCCCGGGACGCAAGGCCCCGCCGGGTGTCGAAGTATCCGATCGCTTCCATGGAAACACTCTGCCAGGAGGCCACGACAAAATAAGGCCGTCGTTCAGGGCGTATGCCCGCGCACCTAGCCCGAGGCTACGGGTGGCTCGGCGCAGGGAGCGTCGTGGCGCCGGGGGTACTGCTTTCGCCGACAACGACGGCCAAAACGCCGAGTCCGGCGTGCGCCGCCAGCACGGCTGGCAGGGCACTAATCTGGGCTGGCGGGCAATCGGGGCAGTTCTCACCGAGCCGGGCTGCGAGCCGCTCTGCCTCTGCCAGGTTTCCAAAGTGATGCACGGCGAGCCGCGATTGTCCTGCGGGCCGGGAATTGACGTCGGCGGCAACGATTTCTTCAAGCCGGGCAACGGCCTTGGCAGCCGAGCGCACCTTCTCGAGCGGTACGATCTTGCCGTCGTCGACTGCGAGGATCGGCTTGATAGACAGCATTGTTCCGAGCCACGACGCAGCAGTGCCGATTCGTCCGCCGCGCCGGAGCTGCTCAAGGCTCGGCACGTAGAAGTAGACCTTGGTGCGGCTCAATCGCTCCTCGGCAAAGCGACGGACTTCGGCGGCTGAACGGCCGTCTGCCGCTGCAACCAGGGCGCTTTGGACGCCCATGCCTTGCGCCATTCCCACGGTGCGGGAGTCAATGACTTCGACGGGGATGGAGACGCGTTGCGCGGCCATCCGGGCGGCATCGGTGGTGCCGGACAGCCCTGCGGAAATGTGGATGGAGACGACGGCTTCGAAACCGCGGTCCCGGGCGGCAAGGTAGGCCTGTTCGAACTGACCGGGTGAGGGTCGGGAGGTCTTTACGGACGATCCCGCCGCCAGGGCCAGCGCGAGGGTCTGGGTGATGTCGTCTTCCCCCTCGCCGTAGATCTCTTCGCCCACCATGACGGGCATCGGCACGACGGCGAGGCGTCCGTCGGCAACGAACGCCTTGACCCATTCGGCCGGGAGTGCGGCTGCCGAGTCGGTGACGACGGCGGTGCGCACGACGACGGGCGCCGGCTCAGTTCCGGCGCGCCCCGGCGTCGTGGACTGACGAAGGCGGGCCAAACGTTCCTTGAGCCACAACCATGCGGGTGGTTCGCGGTCCGTCAAGGGAGCCTCCTGGAGCTGGTGGCTGGCCGCCGGCAGGCGCCGACGGCCGTTTCCCGGCTATGCCGGGACGATGTTCACCAGTTTAGGCGCGCGCACGATCACCGTGCGGATGCCGCGGCCATCGAGTGCCCGCTGTACGTTTTCGCTGGCGAGGGCGAGCTCCCGCAGCTCGTCCTCACTGATGTCCGGCGAGACGTCCAAACGGTCACGGACCTTGCCCTGGACCTGCACGACAGCTGTCACGGTGTCCTGGACAAGAAGCGAAGGATCGTGGGAGGGCCAGCCGGCGTTCGCGACGGAGGCCGGGTGCCCCAACTGGTTCCACAGGTCCTCGGCCGTGTATGGCGCGAAGAGGCTCAGGATGACTGCCACGGCTTCGGCCGCTTCACGGACGGCAGGGTCTGCTCCACCGGCACCGGAGTCGATGGTCTTACGGGTCGCGTTGACCAGTTCCATCAGCTTGGCCACCACGACGTTGAACTTGTTGTTGTCCAACAGCTCGGCGGCGTCGGTGATGGTCCTGTGAGTGACGGTGCGCAGGTTGCGGTCACCAGCGGAGACATCAACGCCGGGCTCGCTCGCGACATCCTGGCCAAGGCGCCAGGCGCGGGCAAGGAACTTTGCCGAGCCCGACGGCGAGACGTCTGCCCAGTCGACGTCGTCCTCTGGCGGGGACGCGAAGACCATGGTCAGGCGGACGGCGTCGACACCGAACTTGTCCAGTTGCTCGCCAAGGTCCACGCCGTTGCCGAGGGACTTGCTCATGGCCTTGCCGCCGTTGAGGACCTGCCCCTGGTTGAGCAGCGCACTGAAGGGTTCGTCCGCGGCGAGCATGCCCATATCGTGGATGACCTTGGTGAAGAAGCGGGCGTAGAGCAAGTGCAGGATGGCGTGCTCGACGCCGCCCACGTACTGGCCGACCGGCATCCAGTCGTTGATCTTGGCAGGATCGAACGGTCCCTCGGTGTAGTGCGGGGAAACGAAGCGCAGGAAGTACCAGGACGAGTCCACGAACGTATCCATCGTGTCCGTGTCGCGCTGGGCGGCCCGTCCGCAGTTCGGGCACTCGACGTTGACCCATTCCAGTGCTGCGGCGAGAGGAGACGTGCCCCTCGGCGACAGCGCTTCGCCTCGCAGGTTTTCTGGCAGCCTGACGGGCAGTTGATCGTCCGGTACCGGCACTTCGCCGCATTCGGCGCAGTGGATGATGGGGATCGGAGTACCCCAGAAACGCTGGCGGCTCAGGAGCCAGTCGCGCAGGCGGAAGTTGACGAACTTCTCCCCCGTGCCCAGCTTCTCCAGGATGTCGATGGCTGCGGGGATGGCATCGGCCTTGGACAAACCGTCCAGTTCGCCGGAGTTCATCAGGGTGCCCTCGCCGGCGGTCGCGATGCCGGTTTCCGCCGGGTCTTCCCCGCCGGTGTTCAGGACCGGACGCACCGGCAGGTCAAACGCGCGGGCGAAGTCGAGGTCGCGCTGGTCGTGTGCGGGCACTGCCATAATGGCGCCCGTGCCGTAGTCGGCGAGCACGTAGTCGGCTGCCCACACAGGCAGTTTTTCGCCGTTGAGCGGGTTGACGGCGTAGCGGCCGGTGAACACGCCGGTCTTCTCGCGCTCAGTGGACTGGCGCTCGATGTCCGACAGGGCCTTGACCTTTTCGCGGTAGGCCATGAGTGCGTCGTGCTGTTCGGGCGTGACCAGGTCCAAGGCCAGGTGCGCATCCGCGGCGACGACGAAGAACGTTGCTCCGTACAAGGTGTCCGGGCGGGTGGTGAAGACCGTGACTTCGCGCTCGGCGCGGCCGTCGGTGGCTTCGATCGCGAAGCGGACGTGTGCGCCCTCGGAGCGGCCGATCCAGTTGCGCTGCATCGCCAGGACGCGCTCGGGCCAGTGTCCCTGGAGCTCGGACATGTCGTCGAGCAAACGGTCGGCATAATCGGTGATCTTGAAGTACCACTGGTTCAGGGACTTCTTCGTGACAGGGGTCCCGCAGCGTTCGCACGCGCCGTTGACTACCTGTTCGTTCGCGAGGACGGTCAGGTCCTTCGGGCACCAGTTGACCGGGGAATCCTTGCGGTAGGCCAGTCCGCGCTCGTAGAAGCGCTTGAACAGCCACTGCGTCCAGCGGTAGTACTCCGGGTCCGAAGTGTGCAGCCGGCGGGACCAATCTGCAGATATCGCATAACGCTTGAACGATGCAGCCTGCGTATCGATGTTGGCGTAGGTCCACTCGCTGGGGTGGGCGTTGCGCTTAATGGCGGCATTCTCGGCAGGCAGGCCGAAGGAGTCCCAGCCGATAGGGTGCAGGACGTCGAAACCCTTCTGACGGAGGTACCGCGCCACGACGTCGCCCATTGCGAAAGCCTCGGCGTGGCCCATGTGGAGGTCACCCGAAGGGTAGGGGAACATGTCCAGGACATAGCGCCGCTCGCGGGAGCCGTCGTCGACAGGAGTGAAGACTTTGAGGTCTTCCCAGACCTGCGGCCACTTGGCCTCCATCGAGGCGAAGCTGTAGACACCCTCCTCGGGCGTCTCGCCTGCCACTGTTGACTGTGCTCCGGTTTCTGTCTCCGGCTGAACGCTCACTGCTGCCCTCTTCTGTTCTTCCATGACGGTTTTGCCTCCTGCTCCGGGCCCCGGAAGGTCCCGGACACACAAAAGCCCCTCGGCAAGGAGGGGCGGCCGCTCGGTTCGCGATGGTCTAAATCGACGTATACCGGGCGGCTAGCTAAGCAGAAGGATCGCACGCATAAACCTACTCTAGCGCACCACAGTGAGCGGACCGTGTTTCGAGGAAGGTGGCCCTGTCGCCGCGGTGAGTGACCCGCGTTTCGATGGGGCGGCCCCTCGCCCGGGTGTGGTGGGCACCGCGAAGCGGGCGGGGCAGGGGCCGCCCCCTCGAAACAGGCGAGGCGGCCCCTAACTTAGGTGCGGCGCGAACAGTAAACGCGAGGCCTACTTAACGTCCTCGTCCACCCAATCCATGGACTTGGTCACTGCCTTCTTCCACAGGCGCATCTGCCGCTCCTGCTCTTCGGCCGGAAGCTGTGGCTCCCAGCGCTTGTCTTCGCCCCAGTTTGAGCTGAGTTCGCCGAGGTCCTTCCAGAAGCCGACGGCGAGTCCGGCCGCGTAGGCTGCACCCAGGGCCGTGGTCTCCACGACCTTCGGACGGACCACGGGCACGCCCAGGATGTCGGCCTGGAACTGCATGAGCGCCTCATTGGCGACCATGCCGCCGTCGACCTTCAACTCGGTCAGAGGAACGCCCGAGTCCGCATTGACGGCGTCGAGCACTTCGCGCGTCTGGAAGGCGGTGGCCTCCAGGGCCGCGCGGGCGATGTGGCCCTTGTTGGCAAAACGGGTCAGGCCAACGATGGCACCGCGGGCGTCTGCGCGCCAGTACGGGGCGAACAGGCCGGAGAACGCGGGGACGATGTAGACGCCGCCGTTGTCCTCGACGCCGGCCGCCAGTGTCTCCACTTCGGGAGCGGAGCTGATCAGGCCGAGGTTGTCGCGGAGCCACTGGATCAGTGAGCCCGTGACAGCGATGGAACCTTCCAGTGCGTAGTGCGGTTTGGCGTCGCCCAGCTTGTAGCCGAGCGTGGTCAGCAGGCCGTTCTTCGAGTGGACGATTTCTTCGCCCGTGTTGAAGATCAGGAAGCAACCGGTGCCGTAGGTGTTCTTGGCTTCGCCCGCCTGGAACGCCGCCTGGCCGAAGGTTGCCGCCTGCTGGTCGCCCAGGATGCCTGCGACGGGCACTTCGCGCAGCAGCTGCGAGGTGTGGACCGTGCCGTAGACCTCGGAGGAGGACTTGATGGCGGGCATCATCGACAGCGGAACACCGAACGCGTCCAGAATTTCCTGGTCCCATTGCAAGGTGTCCAGGTCCATGAACATGGTGCGTGAGGCGTTGGTGACGTCCGTGGCGTGTACGCCGCCGTCCACACCGCCTGTCAGGTTCCACAGAACCCAGCAGTCAGTGTTGCCGAACAGCAGGTCCCCCGCCTCGGCCCGTGCGCGGGCGCCTTCTACGTTGTCCAGGATCCACTTGATCTTGGTACCGGAGAAGTAGGTCGCCAAGGGCAGGCCGACCTTCTGCTTGAAGCGTTCCGGTCCGCCGTCGCTGGCAAGCTCGTCGACGATGGGCTGCGTGCGGGTGTCCTGCCACACGATGGCGTTGTAGACGGGTTCGCCCGTGTTCTTGTCCCACACGACGGTGGTTTCGCGCTGGTTCGTGATGCCGACAGCGGCGATGTCGTGCCGGGTCAGGTTCGCTTTGGAGAGCGCCGAGCCAATGACCTCACGGACGTTGTCCCAGATCTCCACCGGGTTGTGTTCTACCCAGCCGGCTTGAGGGAAGATTTGCTCGTGCTCCATCTGGCCCGAGGAGACTATGTTGCCCGTGTGATCGAACACGATGGCACGCGAGCTGGTGGTTCCCTGGTCAATGGCGATGACGTATTGCGACATTGTGTGACGTCCTTGTCTGGTTGCTTATGTGCGGATGCGAGCTGTGTGTGGGGCGGTGTACTACTTGGCGATGGTTGCCATGATCGGCACAGAGTGGGCGACGAGTCCGGCGATGGTTCCACCCAGGAGCGGGCCGACAATCGGAACCCAGGAGTAGGCCCAGTCGCTGGAGCCCTTGCCCTTGATCGGCAGAATAGCGTGCGCGATACGCGGACCGAGGTCACGGGCGGGGTTGATCGCGTAGCCCGTCGGGCCGCCAAGGGAAGCGCCGATGCCGACGACGAGTAATGCCACCGCGAGCGGTCCCAGGCCGGAGGGAGTTCCGCCGAAGGTCAGGATCACGAACACCAGCACAAACGTGCCGATGATTTCGGTGACAAGGTTCCAAGGGTATGAGCGGATAGCCGGTCCCGTGGAGAACACGGCGAGTTTGCTGGCTGCCAGCGGCTCGGCGTCGAAGTGCTGCTTGTGGGCGAGCCACGCGAAGACGGCGCCGAGGAAGGCGCCGGTCAGTTCTCCACCGAAGTAGGTGAACGTGGATGCCGCGCTCACGGCCACCCCTGGGGCGAACTCGGCCTTGCCGTCAACCAAGAGACCAAGCGTCACTGCCGGGTTCAGGTGCGCGCCGGACATAGCCGCCACGTATACGCCGGCAAAAACAGCGATGCCCCAGCCAAAATTCACCATCAGGAACCCGCCGTTGTTACCCTTCGTGCCTTTCAGCGCGACGTTTGCGACAACGCCGCAACCAAGCAGGGTAAGCATTCCGGTTCCGAACACTTCGGAAAGGAAAACAATTCCGAGAGACATCTTTGACTCCTCATTTTCTTCTGTTGTCAGCCCTGCAGGTTTTGTTGGGGCCGTTGGGCCGGCGTCTGTTAGCGCCGTCCCGGTTGCGGTCTTCCCTTACGGAGCGGAACACCGCAACCCTTGTGTCCGGGCTTCTGGGCCGGAACAATCAAGCTGATGTGACGTACATTACGTTCATGCGACGAGGCTGTGAACAGTAACGCCATGAAAACGCAGAAGCACCTCCTGTGCATGCTGGATTTCGGCTTCACGCCTCGTTGCATCCCAGCCGAGCTGCGCAGTGAGGACCTCGGCGATTTCGTTCAGGAGCTCCCCGGTCACGAGGCCCCGGAAGGCCAGCGAGGTGCGGCGGATGAGGACATCCACAAGGTGCCCCACCTGTTCGTTGACGGCCATGAACTCGAGCTCCCGGACGCTGAGTTCGTTCGTGGAGCGCAGCTTCCGATCCTCGCCTGCCTCGAGGTAGGCGACGACGTCCTCGGCGCGGGTGCCGTAGCGGGTCAGCAGGCCACTGACCCGATCGGCACTGAGACCGGGAGCCATGTGCTTCTTGACCCAGTCCTGGACTCCGTCTTCGCTGTCCGGGAAGCCCAGGCCGCCTCCGATGGCGAGCTTCGCCGTCGAGGTCTTCCGCTCCATGCCCAGCTCGCGGAGGACGTCGTTGCTCAGGTGTTCGGCGAGGGCCCGGAAAGTGGTCCACTTTCCGCCGATCAATGAGAGTACGACGGCGGCCTTCCCGCCCCCGGCGGTCAAGTCACCGGCGGCCGCAGCACCGGAGGCTTTCCGCTCGCTTCGCTCGATGCGGTAGTCACGGGATACGAAGCCCGGCTGGGTGTCGTCGTGGCGCGGAAGCGGCCGGACGCCGGCGAAGCTGTAGACGATATGGCTGCGCTCGACCTTGATGGAGGGGAAGACGTGGCCGACCAGGTCGAAGAAGTAGTCGATCTCGGCTTCGGTGCACACGGCATCCTGGGCCATGTCGGCCTCGACGTCGGTGGTGCCCACCAGGACACGGTCGCCCATCGGGTAGATCAGCACGATCCGCCCGTCCGTGTGTTCGAAGAAGATCTCGCGGCCGCCGCATGCTGCGAGCAATTCCGGATGGTCCAGGACAATGTGGGAACCCTTGGTTCCTCCCATGAAACGGCTCACGGCACCCATTGCCTCATTGGTGAGGTCGACCCAGGCGCCGGTGGTGTTGACGATCACGTCGGCCTGGAAGCTGAATTCCTCGCCCGTGAGTTCATCGCGCAGCAAAACAGCGCCGGCTGTGCCGGCTGATTCGGCGTCCGTCGAGAGAAGGGTGACGTAGTTGCTGGCACGGGCGCTGCCGCCCGGCAAGCCGCTCCCAATCCCTGCCTTTTCGCCGTCCTGCAGCACATCGAGGGTCAGTCGCTCCGGGTTGTGCACGGACGCGTCAAAGTAGGTGGCTGCGTATTTGATGCCGGGGTGCAATCGCGGCAGCTCAGCCAAGGCCTTCTCCTTGCCACGGAACTGATGGCGGGGGACGCTGCCGCCGTCGCGGGAGAAGAAGTCGTACATGCTCAAGCCGAGCTTGATGAGGAAGGCACCGCGTTCTTTCGGCTTGCCTTGCTTGTGCGTGAGGAAGCGTGTGGGGGCGGAAAGTATCCCGGAGAAGGTGCTGAAGATGGGGATGGTTGTCTGCAGGGGCTTGACGTAATGGGGAGCGATCTTCAAAAGCCGGTTGCGCTCGACCACGGATTCCTGGACGAGGCGGAATTCCCCGTTCTCGAGGTAGCGGATGCCGCCGTGGATCATGTGGGATGAGGCTCCGCTGGCGCCCTGGCAGTAATCGCCGCGTTCCACGAGCGCGACATCCACGCCCTGCAGTGCCAAATCACGGAAGGTGCCGACGCCGTTGATGCCGCCTCCGATGATCAGCACCTGGGCTTGCGGCCGTTCGCGAAGTGCCGAAACCGAGGTCCGACGGGGTGATCCTGCTGCGGAACCGGAATTGCTGGTGTATCCCAAAACTGCTCCCTTGGGCTTTGGTGTGTGCGCTGCATCACTTGACGTCGCACCTTGCACAACTATTCTTCGAAAGAGTGGAAAATGAAATCAAGCTATTTGCACAAACGTGCAGAACGGAACTGAGATGCCACCATCACGACATTCAGAGGCCCTCAGGGCAGCACAGATGTACTACCTCCAGGACCTCACCATGGACGCCATTGCCCGCGAACTTCGGACCTCGCGTTCAACGGTCTCCCGGTTGCTGTCCTCGGCCCGCGAGTCGGGACTGGTCCAGATCCAGATCCGCAGTCCCCTGGATTCCGCCCCCGAACTGGAACGAATGATCCGCAACCACTACGGCGTCGATGTGCATGTGGTGCCCGTCCTGGACACCTTGAACGAGGCGGAAACCCTTGACCGGGTGGCGACGCAGGCCGCACGGACCATCGGTCCCCTGGTCGATTCCAACGCCATTATCGGAGTGGCCTGGGGTGCCACCATCAGCGCGGTCAGCAGGCACCTGACGCGCAAGATCACGCACGGCAGCACTATCGTGCAGCTCAACGGCGCCGGCAACATGCAGACGACCGGCATCACCTACGCGAGCGACATCATGCGCCGTTTCGGCATCGCCTATGGTGCGCGGGTGGAACAGTTCCCCGTACCCGCTTTCTTCGACCACGCTTCCACGAAGACCGCCATGTGGAATGAGCGCAGCGTCCAGCGCGTGCTCGATCTCCAAGCCAGGATGAGCATCGCCATCTTCGGTGTCGGCTCGGTGCATTCGGACTATCCCAGCCACGTCTACGCCGGCGGCTACCTCGACGAAACAGACCTGAATCTGCTTGCCGGCTCGGACGTCGTCGGCGATGTTGCCACCGTCTTCTTCCGCGCCGACGGCTCTTCCGACGGCATCACCCTCAACGAGCGGTCCACCGGCCCAAGCCACGAGCAACTAAGGCAGGTCCGCCGCCGCATCTGCGTCGTCTCGGGTGCATCCAAGATCAACGGGCTGCGCGGAGCGCTGGAAGCGAGGCTGGCGACCGATCTGATCCTGGACGAAGCCACGGCGAAGCGTCTGGTCAGTTTCGGCAGCCCTTCCTGAATAATTGAACGACCCTGAAACATTCCCGGCATCGAGGTAGGTAGAGTCTTGGCTATGAAACCCTCGCCTAGGCTCAGTCTCAACAACGGTGTCTTGATTGACCAGTTGGGGTTCGGACTTTACAAGGTGCCACCGGCAGATGCCACGTCTTTGGTCGCCACTGCGCTTGGCGCCGGCTACAGGCACTTCGATACAGCCGCCATGTATGGAAATGAGACCGGGGTCGGCCGCGGCATCGGCAGTGCGGTCATTCCCCCGCCCGGCGTGGACAGCAACACGGGAGGCTCCGGGGAGGGCACACACGGGCTGTCCCGCGAAGACGTCTTTGTCACCACGAAGCTCTGGAACGACGACCAGGGCTACGACTCCACGCTCCGCGCCTTCGATTCCTCGATGGCCAGTCTCGGCCTAGACTACGTCGATCTGTACCTGATCCACTGGCCCTGCGCAGGGCGCGGTTTGTTCCAGGAAAGCTACCGGGCAATGGAAACCCTGTACCGCGAAGGCCGGGTGCGTGCGATCGGCGTCTCCAACTTCCAGCCGGACCATCTCGACGCGCTCATGCAAAAAGCCGAAGTGGTTCCGGCGGTGAACCAGATTGAACTGCACCCTTGGTTGCAGCAGACCCGGCTCCGCACCCTCCACGAGCAGTTGCGCATTCGCACGGAAGCGTGGAGCCCCTTGGGCCGCGGCCAGGTCCTTCAGGATCCGGCAGTTCGGGCCCTCGCGGACAAATATGGAAAGACGACTGCGCAAATCATCATCCGCTGGCACCTCCAACTGGGAAATATCGTCATCCCGAAAGCGAGCACAGCGGCACGCATCCAGGAGAACTTCGATGTCTTCGGCTTCGAGCTGGACGCCGATGACATGGATGGCTTGGCCGCCCTCGAACGCCACCACCGCACCGGGTCACACCCGGACAACGTCAACTAGGACCTGCCGAATGGAACAAGTGGACACCAACCACTCCCCCGAACCCGCACCAACCTCCCCACGGGAGTTCTTCAGCAAGGCCTTGGCCGCCCGGACGAGTGCCTCGGACATCGACCTCGACGGCAGCAACGTCGCGTATTGGTGCTACGAACCGGTCACGGTGACCGCGGATACCCGGACCATACTGGTCATCCACGGTTTCCGCGGCGATCACCACGGCCTGCTCCGCGTCGTAGACCACCTGCCGGAAATGCGGGTCATCATGCCCGACCTTCCCGGTTTTGGCAGCTCGGAGCCTTTCGCCGGAGACCCCCACACCGTGGAACGCTATGGGAAGTTCATCACCGGTTTCATGGCGGCCGTGGGTCTTGGAGCGGACACGGTTCTCTTGGGGCACTCCTTCGGATCCATTGTCGCCAGCCATTTCGCCGCCGCGAATCCGGGCGCCATCCGTCCGCTGATACTGGTCAATCCCATCGCCGCTCCCGCCCTTGAGGGCCCCAAAGGGCTCATGGCCAAGCTGGCAGTCCTGTACTATCAGGTCTCGGCCAAGCTCCCGCGCCGGCTGGGGCTCGCCGTCCTGCGCAGCCGCCTCATTGTCCGCGTCATGAGCGCCGCGATGGCCAAGACCCGGGACAAGGAACTGCGGGCCTTCGTCCATGGCCAGCACGATGCGTACTTCTCGGCGTTCGCCGACCGTGCGAGCCTTCTGGAGTCTTTCCGGGCTTCGGTGTCCAGCCATGTGGCCGAGGTCGCCGCGCAATTGGACCTTCCGGTGTTGTTGCTGGCCGGCGAGAAAGACGAGATCGCCCTGCTCCGGGACCAGCACAAGCTGTTGGAGCTGCTGCCGGACGGGGCGCTGGAAGTGATTCCCGACGTCGGGCATTTGATCCACTACGAGACGCCGGCTCCGGCCGCCGCCGCCATCCGCAGCTTCCTGGAGGAACACCCCGCGTGAAAATCGTCATAGATGCCCGCTTCACCCGCACGGACCATCATGACGGGATCAGCCGCTACGGATCGAGCCTCATAGCGGCGACATCCAAGATCGCGGACGTCACCATGCTCATCAGCGACAAGCGTCAGTTGGCGTTGCTTCCGGATGTCCCCTACGTCCACATCAGCAGCCCGCTGTCCCCCCGTGAACTGTTCGTGGCGCGCGAAGTCAACAAGCTCGGGGCCGACGTCGTGGTTTGCCCGATGCAGACCATGGGTACCTGGGGCCGCAAGTACGGGCTGGTCCTGACCCTGCACGACCTCATCTACTATGAGCACCCAGCCCCTCCGGGCTTCCTGCCCACACCGGTGCGGTTGCTCTGGCGGCTTTACCACAAGGCCTACTGGCCGCAGCGCTTGCTTCTCAACCGGGCAGACATTGTTGCCACCATCAGCCACACCACCGAGTCGCTCATGGCGAAGTTCAACTTGACCCACCGCCCGGTCCGGATCGTGGGCAACGCACCTCAGCCAGGCCAGACGCCGCGCGATCCCACAGCCGGAGCCGAGAAGTCCCTGCTCTACATGGGCTCGTTCATGCCCTACAAAAATGTGGAGACCATGATCCAGGGAATGGCCGAATTGCCCGGATTCACCCTGCATCTGCTCAGCCGGATCACCCCCCAGCGCCGTGCCGAACTGGAGCCCCTGGTCCCGCCGGGCGCGAAGGTCGAGTTCCACAACGGCGTCACGGATGCCGAGTACGATTCCCTCCTGCTCCGGGCCACGGCCCTGGTCAGCTTGTCCAAGGCGGAAGGCTACGGGCTGCCCCTGGTCGAAGCGATGGCACTTGGCACTCCCGTGATCGCCAGCGACACTCCCATCTTCCGTGAGGTCGGCGGGGACGCCGTGAGCTACGTGCACTCCGATTCGCCGGGTGAATTTGCCGCGGCAGTCGGGGCCCTTGAAGATGCGGAATTGTGGCAGGCGCGCTCGCGCCGCTCTGTGCAACGTGCGGCCGACTTCAATTGGGACGAATCGGCGAGGCAACTCCTGGCCGTGACCGAGGAGATCGTTGCGATGCGCAGCCGCAAGCGGCGCTAGAGGACGTCGACGCCGTCGAGCCGTAGTTGCACCGGCCCTGAGGTGCGCTTCGCCGCTCTGGCAGCCTTGACGGCCCGCATGGAACGCGTGGCCTCAGCCGCTTGGGCATAAGGAATGAAGAGCAGCGTCCGGACGTCCGGATCGCGCTCCTGTTCTACTGCACGCTGCGCAGACAGAGTGAGGGAGAGCGGCGCGGGGCCCGCGGTGCGGAGCTGGATGGTTTCGGCCAGGCTTTCGGTGAAGTGCACGACGTCGGCCCGCTTGCCCGTCACCGACGCGATCCGGACTGCTGGCGGCAACTGGAGTTCCTGCCGGAGTGCCAGCTCCCGGGAGGCATATCCCGCAGGGTCCCAGCGCAACAACGCGCCCGTCGCGGTGGTGTCGTCGGCAGTGATGACTACGAGTCCGCCTTCGTTCGCGGGCCGTACGAGGGCCGCCGCGTTGAACCATCGCCGCACGGTGTCCTCACCGGCGCGCAGGTTTTCCCTGCGCAGAAGCGAATTGCCGTCCAGGAGCAGCGCCGCCGCGTAGCCCCCGCTGGCTACCGGTTCAGCGCCCACAGTCGCGACCACGAGGGCACGCGCATCGGATACCGTGGCTTTGACCTGGTCCCCCGAAGACGTCACGACTGCCTTGCCTGGAAAAGCCCTGCCCAGTTCTTCCGCGGTCCTCAGCACACCGGCCGCCCCCCTGCGGAGTCGGCCTCCGCCGCAATGCCGGCAACGCCATTCCGGGGCCGGGGTGGAGCACCAGCGGCACTGCGGAAGGGCCGATTGACCGGCGATTGCGAGGGGTCCCTGGCAGTTGTTGCACTTGGCGGTTTCGCGGCAATCCTCGCAGACAAGGGACGGGGCGTAGCCGGCCCGGGCCACCTGCACCAGGACGGGTCCGCGTTCCAGTCCCTCTTTGGCGGCCCGCCAGGCGGCGCCGGGCAATCGTGCGATCTTCGCCAGCGGGTCGCGTTCCTGCTCGAAGCTGTCAGCCGTGTTGAGCACCCGGGGCGTCCTGGCTCGGACCACTTGCCGGGGAGCTTCCACGGGCACAGCCCAGCCGCCCTCGACAAGCCGCTGAAGCTCGGTGCTGCGGCTATGCGCGGCCATGAGGCACGCCGCTGATTCCTGTTCGGAACGCAAGAGCAGAATTTCCCGGGTGTGGGCGTAGGGAGCGCGCTGGTCGATGTGGAGGTCGTCGCCGTCGTCCCAGCACACCACCAGCCCCAGGTCCTGTACCGGAGCGTACGCAGCGGAGCGGGTGCCCACTGCCACCTTCGCGGCGCCGCTGAGGAGCCGAAGGTAGCTCCGGTACCGCGGTGTCTGGCCGTCGTCCGCCGTCAACCGCGCGAGGTCTCCTGGTGGCAGGACAGTGCGCAGCGCCGCTTCCATCCGGTCGAGATCGCGGTAGTCGGGAACGACGATGACGGCGCCCCGCCCTGAGGAGCGGACTGCCGCCACCGCAGACGCCACAAGCTCGGGCCAGCCGGCGGCTCCAAAACCCTGTGTCGCAGTCAAGACGGCACGGGGTGAGCCACCCCCGGCGAGGTGTTGCAGGTAAGGCGCCCCGTTGGCGTAGGAAGCCCACGCCGCTTGCGCCCGCGTAGCGGAGCCCCTTACGGACCCGCTGCGCTCCTCGCTGCCTTCCCCTGGCTCCTCCAAGAGGGATTCGCCGGAGAGGAGCTGCTTCTCCAGGCGCGCGACGCGGGGCGGAATGGCGGTGCGGAGGACATCGCTGAGCGTCCCGGCGTAGCGGGCCGCGACGCTGGAGGCAAGCTCCAGCAACGCCGGAGTCAGTACCGGAACGGCCGAAACCACCTTGAGGAGCGGAGTCAGGGCATGTCCGGCCTCCGACGATTCCATGCGCTCCAGGACATAGCCATTGAGTTCCTGACCGCTGAAGCGGACTTTGACCCGGACGCCTGCCAGAGCCGTTCCATCCAACTCGGCCGGGACGCTGTAATCGAAGGGCCTGTCCAGGTGCGGCAAGGACGATTCGATCAGGACCCGTGCCACTGGATCGCTCGCCGCGAGCGGTGGTCCCCCGACGTCGGTCCCGCGAGAAGGGAACCCTTGCAACAAGGACGGCTGATGGGATGGCGAAGACGACGCCATGGCAAACGGAAGCAGCGAACCATCGCTCATGCTTGTCACCTCCCTGGAGTGCCGGATGCCTTGGGGCAATCCAAGCA
The DNA here is from genome assembly GCF_058244265.1 of Arthrobacter sp. SE2. Classification (NCBI taxonomy): domain Bacteria; kingdom Bacillati; phylum Actinomycetota; class Actinomycetes; order Micrococcales; family Micrococcaceae; genus Arthrobacter; species Arthrobacter sp. SE2. Next base: position 18,707 of record NZ_JBZAYA010000024.1, read on the forward strand.
GGCACCACCGACAATTCCGGCCCTGGCCCATCGGATTCCGGCTGGCACCGACTGTCACGGGCGAGCCGGTTCAGGCGTTGAAGAATTCCTTCAGTTCGTCCACGCGGTCCAATCGTTCCCACGTGAAGTCCGGCTCGTCGCGGCCGAAGTGGCCATGCGCCGCCGTCTTTGCGTAGATGGGGCGCTTGAGGTCGAGGGCGTCGATGATGGCGCGCGGACGGAGGTCGAAGATCTCCGCAATCGCTTCGCTGATCTTGGCCGGGTCAACAGTCTCGGTGCCAAAGGTTTCCACGTAGGTGCCCACCGGACGCGCCTGGCCGATCGCGTAGGCGATCTGGATTTCGGCCCGCTTGGCCAAACCTGCGGCTACGACGTTCTTCGCTACCCAACGCATCGCGTAGGCCGCCGAACGGTCCACCTTCGACGGATCCTTGCCGGAGAAGGCACCGCCGCCGTGGCGGGCCATGCCGCCGTACGTGTCAACGATGATCTTTCGGCCTGTCAGCCCGGCGTCCCCGACGGGACCGCCGATGACGAAGGCACCGGCCGGGTTCAGGATGTTCGCGACGTGGGAGATGTCCAGGTTGGACACGGCCAGGACGGGCTCGATCACGTGGGAGGCAAGATCGGCGCGCAGGCGATCGAGGTGGGTCCCTTCGGCGTGCTGGCTGGAGATGACCACCGTTTCAACGGAAACCGGACGGTCGCGGTCGTACCCGACCGTGACCTGGGTCTTGCCGTCAGGGCGCAAGTAGGCCAGTTCGCCGCTCTTGCGGACTTCGGTGAGACGCTCGGAGAGCCGATGGGCGAGCCAAATCGGCGTCGGCATGTAGGACGGAGTCTCATCGCTCGCGTAGCCGAACATGATGCCCTGGTCACCGGCGCCCTGGAGGTCGTAGTCGTCCTCCTGGCGCCCTTCGCGGGCTTCGAGCGAATTGAAGACGCCGCCGGCGATGTCGTTGGACTGCTGTCCGATGGAGACAGATACGCCGCAACGGGCACCGTCGAAGCCGTTGGCGGACGAGTCGTAACCGATGCCGAGGATGGTCTCGCGGACGATCTGCGGGATTTCGACATAGGCATCAGTGGTGACTTCGCCGGCTACGTGCACCAAGCCGGTGGTGGCCATGGTTTCAACAGCCACGCGCGACTCAGGGTCTGCCGCCAGGAGCGCATCGAGGATGGCATCGCTGATCTGGTCGCAGATCTTGTCCGGGTGCCCTTCCGTAACAGACTCCGAGGTGAAGAGCCGGAGCTTGGACGGGATGCCGTGGGATTCATGGTGCAGCGGTAAAGTCACTCGACTACCTTACTCGGTTGGGGGCGGCCGGCTTCCGCCGTATGTCCCTATGCTAAGGATGGACCAGCTAACGAATGAGCCTCACCCGGGGCCTACGTTGCCGGGTGTACGCGGCTCAGTTCCGTGCTGATGCGGTCAATAACAGCGGCGGCGACGTCGGATTTGGAACCTGCCGCCGACTGCGGCGCCGCGCCATGGCCGGAGAGAATGATCACAGAATTCTGGTCCTGGCCGAACACGCGCCCGACGCCGACCTGGTTGACCACCAAAAGGTCGCAGCCTTTGCGTTTGAGCTTGGCGGTGGCGTGCTCCAGGACGTTGCCGTCCTCGTCCCCGGTTTCGGCTGCAAACCCGATGATCAACTGCGTGGATGCCTCAGCGTCGCGGCGCACCACCAGCTCATGCAGGATGTCCGGGTTCTGCACGAGGCGCACCACGGGGGCATCGTTGCCGTTGACCTTCTTGATTTTCGTGTCTGAAACTTCGGCGGGGCGGAAATCTGCGACGGCCGCTGCCATGATCACGACGTCGGAGCCGACGGCGGCTTCCAGCGCGGCGTCACGGAGCTCCAATGCGGATTCAACCTGGATCAGTTCGACGCCCGCGGGCGCCTGTACTTCCATGTGGGCAGCGAGGAACCTGACCTGGGCGCCTGCGTCAAGGGCCGCTGCGGCCAGCGCAACACCCTGCTTGCCGGAGGACCTGTTCCCCAGGAACCGGACTGGATCCAGGGCTTCCCGGGTGCCGCCGGCGGAAATCGTGATGGTCCGCCCGGCCAGGGGTTTCGGGCCTGGAAGCCGGGTTGAGGGCGCTGACGCGTCGACCAAAGCCATAGCGGCTGCGAAGATCGCTTCCGGCTCGGGCAGCCTGCCTGGCCCGGAGTCCGCGCCCGTCAACCGGCCCACCGCGGGTTCCAGGACGGTGATGCCCCGGCTGCGCAGTGTCTCCACATTCGCCTGGGTGGCTTTGTTGTGCCACATTTCGGTGTGCATTGCGGGAGCGAAAAGCACTGGACCGTGGGCCATGAGGAGTGTATTGGTCAGCAAATCCCCCGCTTGGCCGGTTGCTGCCTTGGCCAGCAGGTCGGCAGTCGCCGGGGCGACCACGATGAGATCCGCCTCATGACCGAGACGGACATGATTGACCTTCTCGACGTCGTCAAAGACGCTGTTGCTCACCGGATTGCCCGAGAGGGCCTCCCACGTAGCCACGCCGACAAACCGGGTGGCTGCCTCCGTGGGAATGACCGTGACCTTGTGTCCGGCCTCAGTAAAAAGCCGGAGGAGCGATGCAACCTTGTAGGCTGCGATCCCTCCCCCGACTCCGAGGACTATGCGCACGTGACCTCCGTCAACAGGCAGTCTGTTTTACTCTGCGGGCTCGATGGGAGTGGAAACCAGCAGGCCTTCGTTGATCTCGCGCAGGGCGATGGAAAGCGACTTCTCGTTCAGCTTGGTGTCGACCAGCGGGCCAACGTACTCGAAGAGGCCCTCATGCAGCTGGGCGTAGTACGCGTTGATCTGGCGCGCGCGCTTGGCGCCGAAAATCACCAGGCCGTACTTTGAATCGGCAGCAGCAAGCAGCTCGTCGATCGGCGGGTTGATGATGCCTTCAAGGTTCGTGGACACGAATTCTCCAAATTCTAACGGGCTGACAAGTGCTAGCGCTTAGCGCTGATGCGGGGTAAGCCCCATGAGTGAAACAAGCTCGGCCGCTGCCCGTCGTACGTCGTCATTGATGACGGTGTGGTCAAACTCCGGTTCAGCGGCAAGTTCCAGTTTAGCGGTTTCCAGCCGTCGCTGCTGTTCCTCCGGGGTTTCGGTGCCGCGCCCCACCAGGCGGCGGACCATTTCGTCCCAGCTGGGCGGAGCGAGGAAGACGAAGTTGGCGTCCGGAACTGCCGCCTTGACCTGGCGGGCGCCCTGCAAATCGATCTCCAGCAGAACGGACCTGCCTTCGGCGATGGCAGCGTCCACGGTGCTGCGCAGCGTGCCGTAGCGGTTCTTTCCGTGGACCACGGCCCACTCAAGCAACTGGCCGTCCGCAACAAGTGCGTCGAATTCTTCGGCGGACTTGAAGTAGTAGTGGACGCCGTCCTTCTCCCCCGGCCGCGGCGCGCGTGTGGTGGCTGAAACTGACAGCCAGACCTCGGGGTAATTGTCCCGGATATACGTGGATACTGTTCCCTTGCCAACGGCAGTGGGGCCTGCGAGGACGGTCAGTCCCGGATTCTTGCTCACATCGTCCTTCGTGGAGATTCTATATATGCTGCATATCTTCTTAAACGCTGCATATGTTAAACGCTGCATCTGTTAAACGCTGCATTCGTTTAGACGCCGTATTTGTCTTCCATAAAATCTATCAGCGACCGGCACTGGTGAATTCCCAAGCCCCTGAGCCTGCGTGAAGCGGCGATCCCAATCTCCGCCATGATGGCCGCTGCCCGGACCGGGCCAATGCCGGGGACAGCCTCGATCAGCTCGGAAACACGCATGCGCGCGATGGCCTCGTCAGTCTGCGCCGACTTGATCAGCCGGGCAATGCTGAGTTCGCCCGACCTGAGCTGTTCCTTCGCGAGAGCCCGTCGTGCCCGGGCTCTCGCTGCCTTTTCCAAGGCATCGGAACGTTCCTCTGGCGACAGAGCCTTTAAGGTCACTGACATCCCCCTTTGGCCGGCATCGAGTGCGTAGCGGATTGGACTGATCCCGAAGCTATCGTGTGGTCAGTGCGGAGCGCAATGCATTGGACCCACCAAGATCGGGCTCAACCTTCCAGCAAGCCGTCGCGGGTGGCCTCAGTGGCGGAACGCAGTCCGGCAATCGTTGGACCAGCTGCGAGGATTCCGCGGCTCGACGTCGCCAGGACCGCCGGGTAGGCCGCGCCGAAAGTGGCACGCAGATCAGCCGGCGTGGCTCCTTGCGCGCCCAGCCCGGGCGCCAGGATGGGCCCGTGAACGGCGTCGAGGTCCAGCCCGAGTTCCACGAGTGCCCCGCCGATCGTGGCACCCACCACGAGACCGACTGAGCCCAGACCCGCAGACCCGCTGCCCCCCGAACCCAGAGTGCCGGAATAACGGCGGTTCTCCTCGGCCGCGGCCTCGGCGATCCGCCGGGCCACCGATTGCGAACCCCCAACATGCTGCACGGACTTGCCCTCCGGGTTGGAGGTCAGGGCGAGCACAAAAACACCCCGGCCGGACTCGGCCGCGAGGTCGAGAGCCGGTCGCAGCGACTCGAAGCCAAGGTACGGGCTCAGCGTGACCGAGTCTGCTGCCAAGGCGGAGCCATCCCGTAGCCAGGCGTCGGCGTACGCAGCCATCGTGGAGCCGATGTCTCCGCGTTTGGCGTCGGCGATACTCAACACTCCGGCATCGGATGCGGCCGCAAGGGTCCGTTCCAAGACCGCCATGCCTGCTGAGCCGTGACGCTCATAGAGCGCCACCTGCGGCTTGACCGCGGCAGCGAGCTTCGCCACAGCCTCCACGACAGTAAGCGAAAAGCGCTCCAGGCTGGCGACGTCGTCGTTCAATCCCCAGTCCGCCAAGAGCCCCGGGTGCGGGTCAATGCCGACGCACAAGGGGCCGCGGGCGGCCATCGCGGCAGCCAGGCGGGAACCGAACGGCTGTCGGGGCCCCGAGCTAAGAACCGGCTGCTCCCCGGCTGCGGCAGACTCAGGCATTGACGGCCTCGGCTGCCGCGGCCTGGGAAGCTGACAGCGCAGCGGCGTGCTCCTGCAGGCTCGTCACCGACCACTCGTAAGTGCGCAGCGCCTCGATTGCCTGCACGGCGGCGTTGAACTCCGCAACCGTGGTGATGCAGGGAATGCCTATGGACGTAGCGGCCGCACGGAGTTCGTAGCCGTCGCTGCGGGCTTCGCCGCCGGAAGGCGTGTTGAAGACCATGTCGATCTCGCCGGCGATGATGAGGTCCGCGATGGTGCCTTCGCCTTCGGCGCTGCTGCCTTCGGCAACCTTGCGGACCGGGGTGGCCTGGATGCCGTTGCGGCGCAGGACATCCGCGGTACCGCCCGTGGAGACGATCTCGAAACCGAGATCGGACAGGCGCTTGACGCCCATGATCACCGAACGCTTGTCGCGGTTGGCGACAGAAACGAAGATCTTGCCTTCGGTGGGCAGGGCGTTGTTGGCCGCGGCCTGGCTCTTGGCGAAAGCGGTGTCGAAGTGCTTGTCGATGCCCATGACTTCGCCGGTGGAGCGCATCTCAGGGCCGAGCAGCGAGTCCACTACCTTGCCTTCCGGTGTCCGGAAGCGGCTGAACGGCAGCACGGCTTCCTTCACCGCGACGGGAGCGTCGAGCGGCAGGGTTGAACCGTCGCCCGTTTCCGGCAGCATCTTGTAGGCGCTGCGGAGCTGGTTGATGGTGACGCCCGTACCGATGAGGGCCGCGGCCTTGGCCATTTGCACGCCCGTTGCCTTGGAGACGAACGGAACCGTGCGGGAAGCGCGCGGGTTGGCTTCCAGCACGTAGAGCACGTCGGAAGCCAGAGCGAACTGGATGTTGATCAGGCCTCGGACGCCTACGCCTTCAGCGATGGCCCGGGTGGCCGTGCGGACGCGTTCGATCACGTTGCTGCCGAGGGTGATCGGCGGCAGGACGCAAGCGGAGTCACCGGAGTGGATGCCGGCTTCCTCGATGTGCTCCATGATGCCGCCGAGGTACATGTCCGTGCCGTCGAAGAGCGCGTCGACGTCGATCTCGACGGCGTCCTCGAGGAAGCGGTCGATCAGCACCGGGTGGTCCGGGGTGATTTCCGTGGCGTTGGCGATGTAGCGCGAGAGGTTGGCTTCGTCGTAGACGATTTCCATGCCGCGGCCGCCAAGCACGTAGGACGGACGGACGAGGACCGGGTAGCCGATTTCGTCGGCGATCTTCTTGGCGTCTTCGAAGGACACCGCGGTGCCGTTCTTCGGGGCGATCAGTCCAGCTTGGTCGAGCACACGGGAGAACATGCCGCGGTGCTCGGCGAGGTCGATCGCCTCCGGCGAGGTGCCAAGGATCGGCACGCCGGCGTCTGCCAGCTGCTGTGCGAGTTTGAGCGGGGTCTGGCCGCCGAGCTGCACGAACACGCCCATGACGCCGCCCGTGCGTTCCTCTGCCGCGATGACTTCGAGGACGTCCTCGAGTGTCAACGGTTCAAAGTAGAGGCGCGTGGAGACGTCGTAATCCGTGGAGACGGTTTCGGGGTTGCAGTTGACCATGACGGTTTCGTAGCCGGCCTTGCGCAACGCCATGGAGGCGTGGACGCAGGAGTAGTCGAACTCGATGCCCTGGCCGATGCGGTTGGGGCCGGAACCCAGGATGATGACGGACGGCTTGGAGTGCAAGCCGACCTCGTCCTCTTCGTCATATGACGAGTAGTGGTACGGGGTGTACGCGGCGAATTCGGCGGCGCAGGTGTCCACCGTCTTGTAGACCGGACGGATGCCCAGGGCCTGCCGCACGCCGCGGACAACGGCCTCCGGGTTGTGGGTCAACGAGCCGATCTGCTCATCCGAGAAGCCGTGGCGCTTGGCGTTGCGGAGCATGTCTTCCGTCAGGGCGCCGGCCTTGCGGATCTCGTGGGACATCTCGTTGAGCAGCTGCAGCTGGTCCAGGAACCACGGATCGATCTTGGTGGCGGCGTAGAGGTCCTCGAGCGAAGCTCCGCCGAGCAGGGCGCGCTGGACCTGGTGGAGGCGGTCCGTCGTCGGGCGCTTGGACTTCTCGATGAGCTCCGGAACTTCCCATTCGGGCACATGGCTGAAGTCCAGCTGCGAGCCCTTCTGCTCGAGGGAGCGAAGGGCCTTCTGCAAGGCCTCCGTGAAGTTGCGGCCCATGGCCATGGCTTCACCCACGGACTTCATGGTGGTGGTCAGCGTGTTGTCCGCTGCGGGGAACTTCTCGAACGCGAAGCGGGGAACCTTGACGACGACGTAGTCGAGCGTCGGCTCGAACGAAGCCGGCGTTTGCTGCGTGATGTCGTTGGGGATCTCGTCCAGGGTGTAGCCCAGGGAGAGCTTGGTGGCGATCTTCGCGATCGCGAAGCCGGTGGCCTTGGAGGCCAGCGCAGAGGAACGCGAAACACGCGGGTTCATTTCGATGACGACGACGCGTCCCGTGTCCGGTTCGATGGCGAACTGAATGTTGCAGCCACCGGTGTCGACGCCGACTTCGCGGATGACGGCGATGGAGATATCGCGCAGCCGCTGGTACTCGCGGTCAGTCAGGGTCAGGGCCGGTGCAACGGTGATGGAGTCGCCCGTGTGGACACCTACCGGATCGAAGTTCTCGATGGAGCAGACAACAACGACGTTGTCGTTCTTGTCGCGCATCATCTCCAGCTCGTACTCTTTCCAGCCGAGGATGCTCTCTTCCAGCAGGACCTCGGAGGTGGGGCTGTACTGCAGGCCCTGGCCTACGATGCGGCGCAGGTCGTCCTCGTTGTACGCTAGGCCGGAGCCCAGGCCGCCCATGGTGAAGGACGGACGGACAACCATCGGGTAGCCGAGGTCTTCGGCCGCGGTCAGTGCTTCGTCCATGGTGTGGATGATGTGACTGCGGGCCGACTCGGCGCCGCAGCGTTCCACGACACCCTTGAACTTTTCGCGGTCCTCGCCGAGTTCGATCGCGGCAATGTTGGCACCGATGAGTTCGACGTTGTACTTCTCGAGCACGCCGTTCTTGTCGAGGGCGATGGCCGTGTTGAGGGCCGTCTGTCCGCCCAGGGTGGGCAGGATGGCGTCCGGGCGCTCCTTGGCGATGATCTTTTCGACTACCTCGGGCGTGATGGGCTCGACGTAGGTGGCATCGGCGAACTCGGGGTCCGTCATGATGGTGGCCGGGTTGGAGTTGACGAGGATGACGCGCAGGCCCTCCTCTTTGAGCACCCGCAGGGCCTGGGTTCCGGAGTAGTCGAATTCGGCCGCCTGGCCGATGACGATCGGGCCGGAACCGATAACGAGGACGCTCTTGAGATCTGTACGCTTTGGCATTACTTGGTGTCCTCGTTCTTCGCGGAGTTCGATGTCTGAGTGTCGGCGGCCTGTGTGGCGTCCTGGCCGTTCTTCGTGCTCTCCATCAGGTCGATGAAGCGGTCGAAGAGGTAGGCGGCATCGTGCGGTCCGGCCGCGGCTTCGGGGTGGTATTGGACCGAGAAAGCCGGGATGTCGAGGCACGCGAGTCCTTCGACGACGTCGTCGTTGAGGCTCACGTGGCTGACCTCCACGCGGCCAAAGCGCTCTTCCGGAGCCATGGTGGCGCCGTCCATGGGAGCGTCGACGGCGAAGCCGTGGTTCTGCGAGGTGATCTCGACTTTGCCCGTACGGCGGTCCATTACCGGCTGGTTGATCCCGCGGTGGCCGTACTTGAGCTTGTAGGTACCGAATCCGAGGGCCCGGCCCAGGATCTGGTTGCCGAAGCAGATTCCGAAGTACGGCATCCTCTCATCGAGAACAGCGCGGAGCAGCTTCACCTGCGCGTCTGCGGTGGCAGGGTCGCCTGGGCCGTTGGACATGAAGAAACCGTCAGGGTTGACTGCCTTGACGTCATCCAGCGTTGCGGTGGCCGGCAGGACGTGGACGCGTACGCCGCGTTCGGCGAAGCGGACCGGGGTCATCGCCTTGATGCCTAGGTCGATCGCGGCGATGCTGAATTTCGGCTCGCCGTCCCAGCCATGGTCGGCGGGTTCGACGACGTATGCCTCGTCGATGCTCACTTCTTCGGCCAAGCGGGCACCTTCCATGGGTGCGCTGGCGAGGACAGTGTCCAGGAGCTCCTTGTCGGTGGCCTTGGCTGCCTCGCCGGAGAAGATTCCTGCACGCATGGTCTTGTGCTCGCGCAGGTGCCGGGTGATGGCGCGGGTGTCCACGGCCTGGATGCCGACGATGCCCTGTTCAACGAGTTCCGCGTCGAGGCTGCGCTCCGAGCGCCAGTTCGAGGGGCGTCGCGCAGCGTCGCGGACCACGTAGCCGGCCACCCAGATGCGGCGGGACTCGGCGTCTTCCTTGTTCACGCCGGTGTTACCGATATGCGGAGCCGTCTGGACCACCAGCTGCCGGGCATACGAGGGGTCCGTGATGGTCTCCTGGTAGCCGGTCATGCCGGTGGCGAAGACCGCCTCGCCCAGCGCCACGCCTGTGGCGCCGTAGCTCCGGCCGCGGAACGTGCGGCCGTCTTCGAGGACCAGCACCGCCGCGGAGGACTCTGCTGGGTTGGTATTGCCTGTCACTGCGCCTGCTACTGCATTGCTATCCGTCACTTTGTTACTTTCCACTATCGGCATCTGCCTGGGGGGCTGCAGAGATCAATTCTTGAAGTGCTTCGAGGAGCGGTTGCTTGTCGGCGGCGTGCCTTGTCCTGAATCCGGTGTCGAGCTCGTGTTCTCCGAGCATCCAGCTCAAGACTACGAGTCCGTCCTTCTCTACGAACTTGCCTGCCATGCCGTCGGCGCTGTCGCAATCGGTCACGGCTTCCGCCGGAACAAACAATGGCGCGCTCCCCTTCCGGTCGAAGAGGACGCCTTCCCGGTGGACGCTCATTTCCGCGTTCCCGCGGAAACCAAGTCCATGAACGGCGACCCGGTCAAGCCAGTCTCCAGCCGTCGTCGTGGCCACGTACTGGCCTTCAGCCACAATGCCGGCCGGGCTGAGCCTTTCGGGCACTTCCGGAAGCTGCGCGAGGCCGGCCTGGCGTTTGAGCCTGCCGCGCCAACCTATCGCAATGAGTCCGGCCGCGACCGCGGCAAGAACCACAACGAGGAGCAAGGAAGCAAGTTTGTTGTCCATCAGTTGCTGCCGGCGCCCGCGGGCTCCGCGGCGTAGCGGTACGGCGTGTTGAGCTTGCCGTCCAGTACGGTCGGGTGGCCCTTGAAGAAGGTGGCGACGACAGCGCCAGGCAGCTCTTTGCCCGCAAAGGGTGAGTTCCGGCCCATGGTCGCCATCTTATGCGGATCCACCGTCCACCGGGCAGCCGGGTCCACGAGGATGACGTTCGCGGGCTCACCGGCTTCGAGCGGCCGTCCCTGATCCGCCACGCGGCCGATGGCAGCGGGAACGGTGGACGTGACTCGGGCGAAGTCGGCCCACGTCATGAGCCCGGTTTCGATCATGGTCTCCTGGACTACCGACAAGGCAGTCTCCAGTCCCGTCATGCCCATGGCCGCCTGGGCCCACTCGCACTCTTTGTGCTCGCTCGGATGCGGGGCATGGTCCGTGCCAACGACGTCGATGGTGCCGTCGGCGAGTCCGGCACGGAGCGCCTGGACATCGGCGTCGGTGCGCAGTGGCGGGTTGACCTTGTAGACGGGGTCGTAGCTGCGGACCAGTTCGTCGGTGAGCAACAAGTGGTGCGGGGTGACCTCGGCGGTGACGTTAATCCCCCGTTCCTTGGCCCAGCGGACGATTTCCACCGATCCGGCGGTGGATACGTGGCAGACGTGCAGGCGGGAGCCGACGTGCTGGGCCAGGAGGACGTCCCGGGCGATGATGCTCTCCTCGGCAACCGCAGGCCACCCGGCGAGGCCGAGAACCGCGGAGACGGCGCCTTCGTTCATCTGGGCACCCGCGGTGAGGCGGGGTTCCTGCGCGTGCTGGGCAACGACGCCGTCGAACGCTTTGACGTACTCGAGGGCCCGGCGCATCAGGACGGGATCGTGGACGCAGATCCCATCGTCGGAGAAGACCCGGACCTGGGCGCGGGAGTCTGCCATGGCGCCGAGTTCGGCGAGCTGCTCGCCGGCGAGTCCGACCGTGACGGCACCCACGGGACGGACATCCACCCAGCCGGCGGCACGGCCCAGGCTGTGGACCTGCTCGACGACGCCGGCGGTGTCCGCCACCGGGTTGCTGTTGGCCATGGCGTGGACCGCGGTGTAACCGCCAAGGGCTGCGGCGCGGGTACCCGTTTCAACGGTTTCCGCGTCTTCGCGGCCCGGTTCACGCAAGTGGGTGTGGATGTCGACCATGCCGGGAAGTGCCACGAGGCCGGCGGCCTCGATCACGGTGGCACCTTCGGCGGAAAGGCCGATGCCGCGCTCAGCGATGATTCCGTCGCAGATCAGCAGGTCCTCGGCGTCTCCACCCAGGATGGCCGCGCCGCGGATCAAATAGGTGCCTGTTGCGGTCTCGGTCATCAGTTGCTCTCCTTATCGGAACGGGCGGTGCCCGGCATGGGGGCGGCTTCACGGGAATCCCCCGAGAGCAGCAGGTACAGGGCAGCCATCCGGACCGACACGCCGTTCCGGACCTGGGCCAGGACGGTGGAACGCGGTGAATCGGCAGCGGCGGAAGAAATTTCAAGTCCGCGGTTCATGGGCCCGGGGTGCATGATGATCGTGTCCTTGAGCCCGAGTTCGTCGAGGGCGCGGAGGCGGGCATCGTCGAAGCCCCAGCGCCGCGAATACTCGCGGGTGGACGGGAAGAATGAAGCGTTCATGCGCTCACCTTGGACGCGCAGCATCATCATGGCGTCCACGCCGGCCTCGAGGGTCTCGTCGAGGTTGTAGCTGACCTTGCAAGGCCACTGTTCGACGCCGATCGGCAGCAAAGTGGGCGGGGCCACGAGCGTTACTTCCGCACCCAGGGTGCGCAGGAGCCACACGTTGGAGCGCGCGACGCGGGAGTGCAGGACGTCGCCGGCGATAGCGACGCGCATGCCCGTGAGGTCTGCGCCAGTCGAGGCCGAGCCGTGCAGCTTGGACCAGTGGCGGCGCATCGTGAACGCGTCGAGGAGAGCCTGCGTGGGGTGTTCGTGGGTGCCGTCCCCGGCGTTGATGACGGCCGCGTCGATCCAGTCGGTGGCGGCCAGGCGGTGCGGCGCCCCGGAAGCCCAGTGGCGGATGACTACGGCATCGGCCCCCATGGCTGCGAGGGTCTGCGCGGTGTCCTTGAGGGACTCGCCTTTCGACACCGAGGAACCCTTGGCGGCGAAGTTGATGACGTCGGCGGAGAGCCTCTTCGCTGCTGCCTCGAAGGAAATGCGGGTGCGGGTGGAGTCTTCGAAGAAGAGGTTGACCACGGTGCGGCCGCGGAGGGCGGGCAGCTTCTTGACCTCCCGGTCCCCTACCGCCGCCATCTCTTCGGCTGTGTCCAGGATCCGGATGGCGTTCGTGGCGCTGAGGTTTTCGGTGGAGAGCAGGTGTTTCATGCGCCTGCCTCGATCACTACTTCATTGATCGGCTGACCGCCCACGGAATCGAATTCTTCAAGGTGGACCCGGACCTTTTCCGAGGAGGACGTAGGCAGGTTCTTGCCGACGTGGTCCGCGCGGATCGGCAGTTCGCGGTGCCCGCGGTCCACGAGGACGGCCAGGCGGACGATGCGTGGCCTGCCGAGGTCGATGATCGCGTCGAGGGCTGCCCTGATGGTGCGTCCCGAGTACAGGACGTCATCGATAAGGACAACAACCTTGTTGTCGATGCCGGACAACGGCAGCCTGGTGGGGTAAGGGGGCCTGGCGGGCTGGTGGGAAAGATCGTCACGGAACATGGTGACGTCCAGCTGGCCGACAATTGCCGAGGCATTGACCGATGGATCAGCAGCGGCGATTTTTTCCGCCAGCCGCACGGCCAGCGGATAACCGCGGCGTGGGATGCCCAAAAGAACCAGATCCTGGGAACCCTTGTTGGCTTCGAGGATCTCATGGGCGATACGAGTGAGTGCGCGGTCGATGTCCGCGTGGTTGAGAACAACCCGGGACGGCACTGGCGCAGTGACTTCAGTCATCGCTCGTCTCCCCTTTCCCCGCCTCACGGGACGGAATTAAAAAAGGAACATTTGCTCTTCAAAATTACCACAGGGGCGACGCCCGGCCGGCGTGCTCCGAAGCAAGGCGATGCGTTTTAGCTCACAGTCGCGGAGACGACGAAGGGCCAGTGCCCAGTTTCCTGTGGCACCGGCCCTTCGCATGCTTTCAATGCCGCTTACGCGAGAAGGGAAGGCTTCAGCGTCTGCAACCGTCCGAGGAGACCGTTGATGAACGCGGGAGATTCGTCGGTGGACATGACCTTGGCCAGTGCCACCGCTTCGCTGACGGCCACGCCGTCCGGGACGTCGTCGTTGTAGAGGAGTTCCCAGGTGCCGATCCGGAGGATGATACGGTCGACCGCCGGCATCCGCTCCAGGGTCCAGCCCTGGGCGTAGGTCTGGAGGAACTCGTCGATGGTGGGCTGCATGGCAACCACGCCCTCCACGATGTCCATCGTGTACGGGTTGATGACGAGGTCGGTCATTTCCCGGCGGGCCTTCAAGACCTCGAACGCGGAGGCGGAACGCTGCTCCGCCTCGAACAGTATCTCGAGGGCCCTGCTACGGGCTTTACCACGGGCGCTCACTAGTCGTTGACCCGGCCCAGGTAGCTGCCGTCGCGAGTGTCTACCTTGACCTTGGTGTTGTTCTCAACGAACAGGGGCACCTGGATCTCGTAACCGGTCTCAAGGGTAGCCGGCTTGGTTCCAGCCGAGGAGCGGTCGCCCTGCAGGCCCGGCTCGGTGTAGGTGATCTCAAGGACAACGCTCGGGGGCAGCTCGATGTAGAGCGGGGTGCCTTCGTGGATGGCAATGTTGACCATCTGGTTTTCCAGCATGAAGTTGGTGGCGTCGCCTACCGTGGCACCGGAAACCGTGATCTGGTCGAAGTCCTGGGTGTCCATGAATACGAAGTCCGCGCCGTCCTGGTACAGGTACTGGTAATCGCGGCGGTCAACCGTGGCAGTTTCGATCTTGAGGCCGGCGTTGAAGGTCTTGTCGACCACCTTGCCCGACATGACGTTGCGCATCTTCGTGCGCACGAACGCGCCGCCCTTGCCCGGCTTGACGTGCTGGAACTCAATGATGTTCCAGAGCTGGCCCTCGAGCTTCAGCACGGTTCCGTTCTTGATGTCATTTGTGGTTGCCACTAGTATCCTCTGGTTTCTCTCACTGGTTCTAGCTACGCCTTCTGGCTCCAGCCGACTATGCCAAGCAGGCATGCCGTGACGGCAGCCAGCGCGTATTTATCAAAAATCCAAAGTCCATTCTACCGGCAAAATGCGGCGCGCCTGCCCGCGCGTTCCTCAGGAGGCGAACTCGAGGACGTTCCGGGCGCGTTGCAGGGCCACAGCAGAGGAATAGATCAGCGAAGCGTCGGCTGCCAAGGCGACGCGCAGGTCCAAGGCCTTGGTGAACGACTCCGCCGCGGCGACGTGGTTGCCGGCCACAAAATAGGCCCGGCCCAAATACTGGTGGACGACCGGCTCCTTGACGGTTCCGTGGACTTCGCCCAGGAGCCGGCGGAAGAGCTCCACGGCCCGGTCAAAGCGGTTGGTGGCACGGTGCAGTTCGGCTTCGAAGATCCGCAATTTGAACGACTCGGGATCGTTGTAGCGCGCCTCGGCCAACAACTCGGCGGCTTCTGCCGGGTGGCCTTCGAGCATGAGCGCCATGATGCGGTCGGCGGGATCGTTGGACTCAGCCAGCGCCGACTGCATGGCTTCCTCGTTGACGATGGCCGGCAGGAGCGTGTCGGGGTTGGTGCGCACCCCGGGGAATCCGCCCGTGGGCCAATCACTGATGCTGCTGAAGGTCTCGGTGGTCATGATGCGATCTCCTGGTAGGCAGCGAAGAGCAGCGAAGTGTCCGGCACGTCGAGGATTCCGGGCTTCGCGACGCCGTCGAGCACCACGAAACGCAAGAGGTCGCCGCGGGACTTCTTGTCGCGGCGCATGCCGTCGAGCAGGCCCTGCCAGCGGTCCCGGCGGTAGGTGACCGGCAGCCCGAGTCCCTCAAGGATGCTGCGGTGCCTGTCGGCGTCGACGTCGGAAAGCCGCCCGACGCTGCGGGCGAGCTCCGCGGCAAACATCATGCCGACCGAAACCGCTGCGCCGTGCCGCCACGAGTAGCGTTCCACGAGTTCGATCGCGTGGCCGAGCGTGTGCCCGTAGTTGAGGATTTCACGCAGACCGGATTCCTTGAGGTCCTCGGAAACCACTTTCGCTTTGACGGCAATGGCACGTTCAATGAGCTCGCGGAGCACCGCCGAACCTGGATCGGTGACTTCCTCCGGCTTGTTTTCGACGAGTTCCAGGATGGCGGGATCGGCAATGAAGCCGCATTTGATGACCTCTGCCATTCCGGAGATCAGCTCATTCTTGGGCAGCGTCTGGAGGGTGTCCAGGTCCGCGAGGACAGCCGCGGGCGGGTGGAAGGAACCCACCAGGTTCTTGCCTTCTGCGGTATTGATGCCGGTCTTTCCGCCCACCGACGCGTCCACCATGCCGAGGAGGCTCGTGGGCATGTGGATGACCTTGACGCCGCGAAGCCAGGTGGCGGCGACGAAGCCGGCGAGGTCGGTGACCGCGCCGCCGCCGACCGCCACGATGGCGTCGGAGCGGGTGAAGTCGTTCTGGCCAAGCACTTGCCAGCAGAAGGCGGCAACCTGGATGTGCTTGCCTTCTTCGGCGTCAGGGATCTCGGCGGTGAGGGCGGTGAATCCGGCAGCCTCGAGTTCAGCACGGACCGTATCGCCCGTGAGTCGCAGGGCACGTGGGTGGACGACGAGGACCCGCCTGACGCGTTCCCCCAGCTTCGCGGGAAGGGTCTCCAGGAGGCCGCGCCCGACGACGACGTCGTAGTTCTCGTTGGCGGACTGGCCAGTGACCTTGATGACAGTTGCTTCGTTACTCACTTTTGCACTTCCTCTTTCAAGGCCGCGTATTCACGCAGTCTTTCCTCCACGTGGAGGGCGATTTCCGCCACGGTCCCGGACCGGACGTCGACGGTGATGTCTGCAAGGCGTTCATAGACAGGACGCCGGGCGGCAAAAAGGGTCTCCCAGCGGGCCATGGCGTCGCCGGCCAGCAGCGGCCTGCCCGTGTTGCGGGCAATGCGCTCAGCGACTGTCTCCGCATCGCACTCGAGGTAGATCACGGTGCAGGCACCCAGCAGCTGCTGCGTGCCGGAATCGAGCACTGCGCCACCACCCAGCGAAACCACCGCGCCGTTGATGTCCGCGGCTTCAACGGCGCGTGCCACCGTCCTGGCCTCGATCTCCCGGAAAGCATGTTCTCCCCGACCGGCAAAAATATCCGCGATCGTGCCGTGGTGCTCAACGATGACTGCGTCCGTGTCCACGAACGGCACGCCCAATTGCTGGGCGAGCTGCTGGCCAATGACCGACTTGCCGACGGCCATCGGCCCGACCAAAGCGATCGCGGGCCCGTAACCGGCGCCCGGGGTACCGCGGCCCACTAGTGGCCGACCGAGTCCAGGGTTGCCGGGATGCTGTCCAGGTAACCCCGAAGGTTCCGCGCGGTCTCGGCGACCGAGTCACCGCCGAACTTCTCGGCAACGGCCTCGGCCAACACCAGTGCAACCATGGCTTCGGCCACGACACCCGCCGCCGGAACGGCACAGACGTCGGAGCGCTGGTGGTGCGCCTTGGCGGCCTCACCCGTGCTCACGTCAATGGTCTTCAATGCGCGCGGGACGGTGGCGATGGGCTTCATCGCGGCGCGGACGCGCAGCACTTCGCCAATGCTCATGCCACCTTCGATGCCACCTGCACGGTTGGTCTTGCGGACGATCCGGCCGGTCTCGTCCTTAACGATTTCATCGTGCGCGGCGGAGCCACGGCGGGCGGCGGTCAGGAAACCATCGCCGACTTCGACGCCCTTGATCGCCTGGATACCCATCAGGGCAGCAGCCAGGCGGGAATCGAGGCGACGGTCCCAGTGCACGTAGCTACCGAGTCCCGGCGGCAGGCCGTAGGCCAGAACTTCGACGACGCCGCCGAGGGTCTCGCCTTCCTTGTGTGCTGCGTCAACCTCGGCCACCATGGCGTCCGAGGTCTCCCGATCGAAGCAACGCAAAGGATCGGCATCGAGGGCCAGAACGTCGGACGGCAGGGGCAGCGGACGGCCCTCGGGCACGGTCACGCTCGCGATGGAAACCGTGTGGCTCACGAGCTCGATGCCAAGCTGTTTCAGGAATTGCGAAGCCACCGTACCCAAGGCGACACGCGTGGCGGTTTCCCGGGCGCTGGCGCGTTCCAGTACAGGGCGGGCCTCAGGGAATCCGTATTTCTGCATGCCAGTGAAATCTGCATGGCCGGGCCGCGGACGGGTCAAGGGCGCGTTGCGGGCCTGGTCTGCGAGAAGCGAGGGGTCCACGGGGTCGGCAGACATGATCTGCTCCCATTTGGGCCACTCGGTGTTGCCGATCTGGATCGCGACGGGGCCGCCCTGCGTCACGCCGTGCCTGACGCCGCCAAGGATGCTCACTTCGTCCTGCTCGAACTTCATCCGGGCGCCGCGGCCATAGCCGAGACGGCGACGCGCCAAGGCGTCGCGTATTTCCTCGCTGGTGAGTTCAACACCGGCAGGGACGCCTTCAATAATTCCGAGCAGTGCCGGGCCATGGGATTCACCGGCAGTCAACCAACGCAACATATATCCAATCCTGCCATGTAAGGCCCTTACTAGACCCGTCGGGGAAGCCCGACTGAGTCGCACATCACATCTATGACATCGGCGGTGACGTCGGCTCCGGAAAACAAACGGATTTGCTCCACGGCTTGATAGAGCAACATCTCGAGCCCCGGAACCACTACTCCGCCCCGCGAATGCCATGCTTCGGCAATGCGGCTGGGCCAAGGATCGTAGGCGACGTCGAGCAGGACACCCCAGACATCGTCGGGAAGCTTGACGCCGTCGGAAGCCTTGTCACCGCCGGGAAGCTGCTCGAGCTGCGCCGCGATGCCGTCCGCCGCCCGCGGCGGAAGCGTCGAGATCACTAGATCGGCTCCCGCCATGCCTCCAGCGGCTTCGGCCAGCGGCCGGAGGTGGATGGAAAGCCCGACGGCGGCTGCCGCGGCTTTCGCCTCGGCGGCGCGTCCGACGTCGCGCACAAAGACGTCAACGTGTTTCGAGCCGAGCTCCCGCAGTGCCGCGATAGCCGCCGCGGATGTTCCGCCGCCGCCAAGAACCGCGGAATTCGGCTGTTCCGTCACCCCTGCGTTCCTCACGGCTTCAACGATGCCGGCCACATCAGTGTTGTGGCCGACCCGCCGCACGCCGTGCCCGGTGTCTTCAAATGCAACCGTGTTGATGACACCCAAGTACGCGCCGGCCCCGCGGACTTCGTCGACTTCGTCCACCATGGCGGTCTTGAGGGGCATGGTGACGGACAAACCGCACCAATCATCGCCAGCCTCAAGGTCCGCCATGAAGGCCGGGAGCCGCTCAACGGTTACATCGATTGCCGAGTATTCAATGTCGAGTCCGAGCTTCGCGTAAGCCGCGCGGTGGAGCGCTGGTGACTTCGAGTGGCTGATGGGGTGCCCCAGGACGGCAGCACGTCTACTCACACGCACCGTCCGGCGTTGGCTGCACACCACGCGTTGTATTGGTCAACGTACTTGAGGTGTTCCGCCAGCGTGCTGGAGAACTTGGTTTCCTTGGTGTCGAGGTTGATGGTCACCCAGTAAAGGTAGTTGTTGGCCGTCGGCTTCGCGGCGGCATCGATCGCCGTCTTGCCGGGTGAACCGATGGGGCCGACCGGAAGGCCTACGTTGGCGTAGGTGTTGTAGGGGTTGCCCTTGTCAGCCTTCTGGGCATCGGTCAGGTGGAAGGTCTTGGTACCCAGGCCGTAGGTAACCGTGGCATCGGATTGGATGAGCCCGTTCGTCTCGGTGTTGCCCGGCTTGAGCCTGTTGTAGATGGCGCCGGCCACGTTGCCGTAGTCGGCCTGGCCACCTTCAGCCTGCACGATGCTTGCCACCGTGATGGCCTGGTACTGCTTGGTGGGATCCGTGACCCCCTGGGCCTTGAGCTCGTCGGTGGTGGCCGTGACGAGCTTCTGGAGGATGTCCTTGGCGGAGGTTCCAAGGGGGAAACGGTACTCCCCCGGTGCCAGGAAGCCTTCGAGGTTCTTTGCCGGGGCAGGGACGCCGAACTGGGCCGGTGAGTCGCTGAGCGCCTTCAATTCGGACAGAGGTATGCCCGAACCCTTGGAGATCGCGTCAAGGGATTCACCGATGCGCAATCCTGCACTCAAAGCGAAATACATGACCTTGGACGAATCCTTGCCGAGGAGCACATTCACCGCATCGGAGTTCTTCATTTCCGTCTTGAAGGTGAAATCACCGGGTGAGAGTTCACCACCGGCCGCAGTGAAGGCCGCCACGAAGGAATCGGCGTCGGCAATGACGTGCTGGCTCTGAAGGTTGGTGGCAACCAGCTTGGGGCCGGAGCCGGGGGCCACAGTGACAGTGACCGAGCCGGTACCAGGGCCGGGGTAGTCGCTGACCTTGTCCATCCCGAGCAACGGCTTCAGGAACTGTGCCCCAATTGCAACCGCGGCGACGAACACCGTGAGGGTGATGAGGAGCGCCACAAAACGGCGGCGCCTGCGGACCTTCTTCGAGGGCACCTTTGGCGCGGGAGTCGCAGCTGCCATGAGGTCATGGGCGGCGTGCTCGTCATGGACTTCGTAGTCGAACTGGGGATCGTGGTGCGCATAACCTTCGTCATGGGCCTGCAGCTCGTGGAACTCGTCAGCGTGTGCGACGTCGAAGCCGTGAACAGCGTCATCGTGCAAAGCATCGTGGTCGACGGCGGGAGGCACGAGGTCGTGGGGGTGCGCCACGTCGTAGTGCTCGACGTCTGGTTGCACTGAGTCAGGGTGCTGCACCGTGTCCGGGTGTTGCCCTGTGTCATCGCGGTGCAGAAGGTAGTCATGCGAAGCGTCGTGCTGCTGCACAGCCTCTTCGGGCTGGTCCGTTTCGCCGTCGATACGGTCGTCGTGGAGGTCAGCGGCGTGCGTGGTCGCTTCCGCGGCCTCCTGTGCGTAATCCGGGACATATGCCGGCTGCGGCTTAGGGACTGGGACAGGTTCAAAGTGGACAGGCACAGGTGGTGGCAATACCTCCTGGTTCTGCGTCTCCAGGAAGCGTTCCCTGGCACGGACTTCACGACGAGTCAGGGGCCGGGTACGGCCTTCTGATGCGTCGTTGGAGGGGTCGTTGTTGACCGGGCTCACAATTGTCTTCCCCTCGTTGGAGAGTGTGGATCAATGCCGGAGGCCGGCAGCGGCGCACTGGCACCGTCAATGTGTTGGGGTGGCATCGGCGCCTGCACGCGCCTGCCCACATCCGCACCTCTGGCTTTTTGCATGTCGATCGCGTGCTGCAGAATTCCGGCAGCGGCAACCTGATCCACCACTTTACGATGATCTTTGCTGCTCATGCCAGCTTCATGGAGATTGCGGTGGGCCGTCACGGTGCTGAGCCGTTCGTCCACCATGTTGACTGGAACGTTGAGTCCGCGGCGTTGCAAGTGGGCTGCGAGCAACTCCGCGTAGTCGGTGGCCATGACGGCAGAAGCGTGTTCCTCGCCCCTCATCGTACGGGGCAGCCCGACGAAAATCTGGACGACGCCGAGCTCCGCGACCTGCCGGACAATGACCCCGATATCGGAATTCTTCTTGGCATCCCGGCTCACCGTCTTGAACGGCGTAGCCAGAATCCCGTCCGGATCGCAGATGGCAACTCCCACACGGACGGTGCCGACGTCCACCCCCAGTTTGATGCCCCGGGGGTAGTCGTCGTTGCTCGCAATGGCCTCCAAAATCAGCGCTTGGCGATCGCGTCCACAACGGCCGCAAGGGCCGGTGCGATCTTCGCGGCGTCGGTTCCGCCGCCTTGGGCGACATCGTCCTTGCCGCCGCCGCCACCGCCGAGTATTCCCGCAGCCACGCGGACGAGGGCGCCTGCCTTGACGCCCGCTTCTCGCGCGGCCTCGTTGGTGGCCACGATGATGACGGGACGGTCGTTGTTGACACCGGCCACGGCAACAGTGGAAGCGTCGGAGCCGAGCCGGTTCCTCAGGTCCATTGCGAGGCTGCGGAGGTCGTCCGCTCCCCCAACCTGGCCGGCGTCGTGCGCCACTACCCGGACGCCTGCGGCATCCCGGGCCGTGGCAACGAGGCTAGCGGCGGCTGCCGTCAGCTGCTCCTTGCGGAGGCGGTCGAGTTCCTTTTCCGTAGCCTTGAGCTTGGCCAAGGTGCTGGAGATCCGGTCTGCCAACTGGCCCGACGGGACTTTGAGCATTTCCGTGAGCTCGGTGACCAAGGCGCGCTCGGCGGCGAGGTGTCGGAAGGCGTCGAGGCCGACGAAGGCTTCCACGCGGCGGTTTCCCGAACCGACGGACTGTTCGCCGAGGAGCGACAGGCTCCCGATGAGGGAAGTGTTGGCCACATGCGTGCCACCACAGAGTTCGCGGGACCACGCGCCGTCGATCTCCACAACGCGGACTTCGCTGCCGTAGTTCTCGCCGAAGAGGGCCATGGCGCCGAGGGCCTTCGCCTCAGCGAGGCCCATGACCTTGGTGTCCACCCGGAAGTTGTTGCGGATGGCGATGTTCGAAACCTCTTCGATCTCGGACTTCGTGGCGGCACTCAGACCTTCTCCCCAGGCGAAGTCGAAGCGCAGGTAGCCGGCCTTATTGAAGGAACCACGCTGGGTGGCTTCCGGGCCGAGGATCTGGTGCAGCGCAGCGTGCACGATGTGCGTGCCCGTGTGGGCCTGCTCTGCAGCGTGGCGGCGTTCGCGGTCGACGGCGGCGCGCACCAAAGCGTCCGAGGCGATCTCGCCTTCGCGGACGATCGCCTTGTGGACGCTCAGGCCCTTCACGGGGCGCTGGACGTCGAGGACCTCGACGACGAAGCCGTCACCGGTGATGAGGCCCTTGTCGGCCGACTGGCCGCCGGCCTCGGCGTAAAACGGCGTCTCGTTGAGCACGAGCTCGATTTCGTCGCCCGTGGATGCGTGGGCGACGCGCCGGCCGGAGCTGACGATGCCGCGGACACGGGCTTCGCCCTCCAGCTCGGTGTAGCCCGTGAAGACAGTCTCGCCCTCGGCCAGGAGTTCCTGGAAGGCTGAGACATCGGCGTGTCCGCCCTTTTTGGACTTGGCATCCGCCTGGGCACGCTGACGCTGTTCGAGCATGAGGCTGCGGAACTCGGCTTCGTCAACCTTCAAGCCGGCTTCCTCGGCCATTTCAAGGGTGAGATCGATCGGGAACCCGTAGGTGTCGTGCAGGGCGAAGGCATCTTCGCCGGACAGCGGCTTGCCGGCAGCCTTGGAGAGCACCACGGCTTCTTCCAGGCGCGCCGTGCCGGAAGCGATGGTGCGCAGGAAGGCTCGTTCTTCGGCATAAGCGATGCGGCTAATGCGGTCGAAGTCGGTTTCAACGACGGGGTAGACGCCCTTCATGGCGTCGCGGGAAGCCGGAAGCAATTGCGGGAGGCAAGCTTCTTCGACTCCGAGGAGGCGCATGGCGCGGACGGCACGGCGGATGAGCCGACGCAGGACGTAACCGCGGCCTTCGTTGGACGGGGACACGCCGTCGGAGATCAGCATGAGGGCAGAGCGGATGTGGTCGGCAACGACGCGCATCCGGACGTCGTCCGTGTGGTGCGGGTCTTGTGGGGACTCGGCAGAGGTGTACTCCTTGCCGGACAGGGCTGCGGCCTTGTCGATGACGGGACGGACCTGGTCCGTTTCGTACATGTTTTCGACACCCTGCAGGATCATCGCGAGGCGCTCCATGCCGAGGCCGGTGTCGATGTTCTTCTTGGGCAGCTCGCCGGCGATGTCGAAGTCCACCTTCGAGCGGACGTTCTCGATCTGGTACTGCATGAACACGAGGTTCCAGATTTCGACGTAGCGGTTTTCGTCCGCGATGGGACCGCCTTCGGCGCCATAGGCCGGTCCGCGGTCGTAGTAGATTTCCGAGCACGGGCCGGCAGGACCCGGCTGCCCGGTGGACCAGTAGTTGTCCGCCTTCCCCATCCTCTGGATCCGCGAAGCCGGGATGCCGGTGTTCTTGAGCCACAGGTCCTGGGCTTCGTCGTCTTCTTCGTAGACGGTCACCCAAAGGCGCTCAACGTCCAGTCCGTAGCCGCCGTCGTCGACGCTCTTGGTCAGCAGCTCGAAAGCGAACTTGATGGCGTCTTCCTTGAAGTAGTCCCCGAAAGAGAAGTTTCCGCACATCTGGAAGAACGTCCCGTGGCGGGCGGTCTTGCCCACTTCCTCGATGTCGCCGGTGCGGATGCACTTCTGGACGCTCGTGGCGCGGTCGAAGGGCGGTTCCTCGCGGGCGGTGAGGTAAGGAATGAACGGAACCATGCCGGCCACAGTGAAGAGCAGGGAAGGGTCGCTGGATACGAGCGATGCTGAGGGGACGGCGGTATGGCCCTTGCTGACAAAAAAGTCCACCCAGCGTTTGGTGATCTCCTGCGACTTCATTAGCTGATTACTTACCCTTCTCAATTCACTGCACATGAGTTTGTGCGCGGTTCTGGCATATGCCATTGCCGCAGCTTCTAATTCTGCCTTGTTGACGGCCGCTTGGGCGAACCGCGGCAAGTTGTACCGCGGCTGCTACTGGCTGCCGGCGTCGGACTCTGAGATGCCGAGCGCGGCCCTGAGGTCGACTTCGCGTTCATTCATTCCGGCGCGCACGGCGTCGGCGAAGTCGTACACGCCGTCGGCCAGTCGTGCCACGGCGCGGTTCAGGCCTTCGGGGCCAATAGCGGCCTGCGCTTGGGTGATCTTGCGGAAGGCGATGACTCCGATTGCCACGCCGATCCCCATCCAGACAATTCTTTTCACAGTTTTCCTGACATACGAAGGTCGTGACTTACGAACGGATTCAGCGGCTGCGGCGGCCACTGCCCGGCTTGCGGCGGGCGGCAAAAGCCGAGCGCACTCCATAGCTGAACGCTGCCACCTTGATGAGCGGCGAACCGACTGTCGCGGCCACCAGTGAGGACAAAGCAGAGATGTTTGCGGAGGCGTCGGAAACGTTGGAGGTGATGCCATCCACCTTTTTAAGCTGCTGGTTTGTGGTGGAAACCGTCGCCGTGACTTCGTCCATCAGGGGCGTTGCTCCGTCGCTCAAGGAGCGGATGGAGGTGCGGACTTCATCGAAGACTCGCCCGAGTTTGAGGATCGGCACAGCCAACAGCACCACAAGGAGCGCGAAAACTCCGGCTGCGATCAGGCCTGCAATATCGCCACCAGTCATGGACACTCATCTCCTAGCATTTGTTGCGTTGCCATTGGTGTGCGGTGTGGCTCTACACAGGCACCCTCGGCGTGGCTTCCCCAAGTACCTTACATACAAAGAAGCCCGCGGCGCGTGCCACGGGCTTCTTTGTATGTGCTTGCTGGAAATTAGCGAGCGTAGAATTCGACCACGAGCTGCTCTTCGCAGGTCACGGGGACCTCGGAGCGCTTCGGGCGACGAACCAGGCGTGCCTGCAGGGCGTCGATCTTGACGTCCAGGTAAGCCGGAACGACGTTCAGAACGTGTGCACCGGCAGCTGCAACCTGGAACGGAGCCATGACTTCGCTACGGCTGTGAACGTGGATGAGCTGGCCTTCCGCAACGCGGAACGACGGGCGGTCCACGCGGATGCCGTCAACGAGGATGTGGCGGTGCACAACCAGCTGGCGGGCCTGGGCGATGGTGCGGGCGAAGCCGGCACGCAGCACGAGGGCGTCGAGACGCATTTCGAGCAGTTCGATCAGGTTTTCACCGGTCAGGCCCTTGGTGCGACGTGCTTCTTCGAAGGCACGGGTCATCTGGGCTTCGCGGATGCCGTACTGGGCGCGCAGACGCTGCTTTTCGCGCAGACGTACAGCGTAGTCAGAGTCCTGCTTCTTGCGGGCACGGCCATGCTCACCGGGGCCGTACGGACGGCGCTCCATGTACTTGGCGGCCTTAGGAGTCAGAGCGATGCCGAGTGCACGCGAAAGGCGTGCGGTACGGCGAGCACGAGTGTTGTTAGCCACTTGTGTCCTTCCAATATCTGCGGAGTGTCAGTGTTACTGGCCTCCATGAGGGAGAGCATCGGCCAACCGCTGCCTTTTGCTACGGGGCGCAGGGCACAGCATCAAAACCTGGATTTTGATGGATTGTGCGCCAGGCCTTGCCAGACAAACATCTAGCCTACCATGACGCCTACCCGCCCCGGATGATCCTGCGCAGCCGCTCGAGCCTGGGAGCAATATCCCGTTCGGCTCCGTTTGCCGTCGGCTGGTAGTAGTCCCTGCCGACCAGGTCATCCGGAGCGTACTGCTGGGTGGCCACGCCGTGCGGGGCATCGTGGGCGTACTTGTAGCCTTGGCCGTGGCCAAGGCCCTTCGCTCCTTGGTAGTGCGCATCCCGCAAGTGCGCCGGAATCCCGTTCCCCATCCCCGCACGCACATCGGCGATTGCCTTGTTGATGCCCATATAGGCGGCGTTGGACTTGGGCGCCGTCGCCAAATGCACCACGGCTTCGGCGAGGATGATGCGGCCCTCGGGCATGCCGATCAACTGCACTGCCTGGGCCGCGGCGACGGCGGTCTGCAGCGCGGTCGGATCCGCCATGCCGATGTCCTCGGCAGCCGAAATGACGATCCGGCGGGCCACGAAGCGCGGGTCTTCTCCGGCTTCGAGCATGCGCGCCAGGTAGTGGAGGGCCGCGTCGACGTCTGAGCCGCGGATCGACTTGATGAACGCACTGGCGACGTCATAGTGCTGGTCTCCAGCGCGGTCGTATCGGACCGCGGCGACATCCAGGGCCCGCTCCGTATGCCGGAGTTCGACGACGACCGGGGCGTCCGGGGCGCCGTCACCCGCGAGCCCCGGCTCTTCGGAAGGGTCGCCGCCGTCGTTGTTCCGGTCTCCGTAGGCCACGCCGGCCGCGGCCTCGAGCGCGGTGAGCGCGCGGCGGGCATCTCCCCCGGACAAGCGGACCAAATGATCGAGGGCTTCGGGAGTGAGCTCCACTCCCCCGGCAAGGCCGCGCGCATCGGCAACGGCCCGTTGCAGGAGCGCCTCGATGTCGCTGTCGGTGAGCGGCTTCAGGGTGAGCAACAGGGATCGGGAGAGCAGCGGCGAGACCACGGAGAACGAAGGGTTTTCGGTGGTCGCGGCGACCAGGACCACCCAGCCCTTCTCGACCCCGGGCAGCAGGGCGTCCTGTTGCGCTTTGTTGAAGCGGTGGATCTCGTCCAGGAACAGCACGGTTGTGGTCCGGTAGAGATCCCGGGCGGTCAAGGCGTTTTCCATCACAAGCCGGACATCCTTGACGCCCGCCGTAATAGCGGACAATTCAACGAACTTCCGGCCCGGTCCGCGGGCGATGACGTGTGCCAGCGTCGTCTTGCCCGTGCCCGGGGGTCCCCACAAGATGACCGAACTCGGGCCGGCAGGACCGGAGGCGTCGGCCCCTGCGGCAAGCTGCCGCAAAGGAGATCCTTGGCCCAGCAAATGCTGCTGGCCCACGACGTCGTCGAGCGTCCGGGGCCTCATGCGGACAGCCAAAGGGCTCCGTGGCGACGCGGCACGTCCTGTGCCCGCACGTCCCGTTCCGGAACGGTCCGAATCCGCCGCCTGGCTGCCGGCGTCGTCGTCGTTGTCCTCGTCGGCACCAAAGAGATCTTCCACATGGATAGGCTACTCATGATTCCAGTTAAGGAGACATCGACGTGGAGACCCGGCCATCCGGCCCCAACGAAAAGCGGCCGCCTGGGGCGGGGCGCACCGCTTTCATCCCCGGTCCGCGGTTGACCGGCTGGGTGGAGCGCTTCGCCGCGAGCCATGGCTCCGTTCAGGAGGAGCCCGACGACGGCGGCACCCTCCTGAAGGGGGCTGACGGCGCCACGGCACTATTGAGAGCCCCATGGCCCGTCGATGGAAGGCCCGGCAGGGGCGCTACCACGGTTGAGCGCTTGGCGTCGCTTGCTTCGCAGGAACGGCGGATCGGAATCATCCTGGTGCGCCGGGGCGGCTACGCGGTAGGCGTCGTCAGCGGCGGCAAGGTGTCCGCGTCCAAATCGGGTTCCCGTTACGTGCAGTCTCGCTCGGCGGCAGGTGGATCCTCGCAGCAGCGCTTCGCCCGGCGTCGCGAGAATCAGGCCAACGCGCTGACGGAAGCCGTGGCTGGTTATGCCGCAGCTGTGTTCGCCGGACACAGCATTGAATATCTCGTCCTGGGCGGAGACGCCGCGCTGTCCGCGGCGGTCCTGGAAGAAAAGGCCTTGAAGGAATACGCGTCGCGGACAAGGCTCGCGTTCCTGGCAGTTACCGACCCCAACGCAACCGTGCTTCGCAGGGCTGCGGCGGATGCCTGTGCCGTGCGGATCGAGGTCACGGATCCGCTGTAGAGGCGTGTAGCGCCAACACTGCCAATGCCAGATCGGTGGGGTTCTGGAGGTCCAGCCCGGTGTACCGTTCGAACGCCGCCAGTCGGTTCACCACCGTGTTCCGATGGCAAAAGAGCTTGCGGGCCGTCTCCACCAGGCTGCCTGTCCCGAGGAACGTAGTGGCCGCTTCGAGGATGCGTGCCCGTTCCTGCGGTGCACAGTCCTGCAGCTTGGGAAACACGAGCTGTCCCGGATCGCAACCGAGCTGGGACAATCTGTGCCGGGTGATGGACAACCACCTGTCCCTGAGAGTGAAGACGCCGGCGCTTCCCATGGGCAAATCGCGCATGATTTCCCGGGCCGCGGCAGCCGAGGTTCTCACACTGCCGAGCCCTTCAGCCAGTGGCGCCACGGCAACTGCCATCCCATCGAAGAGGACTGACTCGTCGTACGTGAGCGCGTTGCTATGCTCCGCGTGGCCCTGCCCGCCCCGCTTGTGGATGACCAGGGTGTGGTGCTCTTGGTCGAAAGTAAAGAAGGCTTCTATCCTTTTGGCCCGGTGACGCAGGCGGCGTTGCACAGTCAGGCTGTCTTCCCTGCTGACCGCTGCCACAAGGAACCGTGCGCCGACGTCGACGCGCAGGGCTCCAGCGATCCGGGCAAGATCCGATTCCGACGGTTCCGCTGGGGCGAATAGCTGCGAGAGGTACTGGTGCTGCAGATCGGCGTTGGCCCGCTCGATATCCTCCAGTTCGGCCACGTACCGTGCCTGGACCCGTGAGGCAAAGGTGTCCACGGTGCGCCAGACGAGTTCGGTCCTGCTGACCAGCAGCGCCGGATCCACGGCCAGCGCGGACGCGGACAACGCATCCCACACCACGGAAAAGTCCAATCTGATCGCGCGCACCAAGCTGTCCAAGGGGAGTCCTTGCCTTGCGCGACGCTTGCCCAGTTCCGCGGCGATGGACTCGAGGGCGTCCATAGTGGTTCCCCCGTCCTGCAGCACGCCGAGAATGGCCACCAAGGAATCGTGGCTGCTCCTGCGGAGGTCCTCAATGGTCAGCCCGGACTCGCTGTACACCGGATCCTGGAGGATTCTCGCGATGAATGTATCCACCATGCCAGGGAGCAGTTCCGACAATGCCGCAACCACTCCCCGCCACTTCTCATCGTCCGTCATGGCACCTCCACTGTCCTCTTTCATCATGCCTCCCGCAGAGGAAAAGCCGCTTGTACCTTCGTACATTTATTGGCCCCGATTCGAGGTGATGTTGTCATTGGCCGCGCCACGGTTGCTTGGGACGATCGATGTCAGCCGTTTTCATGGCGGCAGTC
This sequence comes from Arthrobacter sp. SE2, assembly GCF_058244265.1. NCBI lineage: Bacteria > Bacillati > Actinomycetota > Actinomycetes > Micrococcales > Micrococcaceae > Arthrobacter > Arthrobacter sp. SE2. The sequence continues at coordinate 47,509 of NZ_JBZAYA010000024.1, forward strand.
ACATTTCTTAGGCCAGGAGTTTTCGATGACCACCAACATCCCTGTCGAGGAGCGGCCAACGGCTGTCCGCTCCGACGAACAGTCCGGATACAAGAAGGGCCTGTCCAACAGGCAGGTGCAGATGATCGGCATGGGCGGTGCGATCGGCACCGGGCTGTTCCTTGGCGCCGGGGGCCGGCTTGCCTCGGCCGGTCCCGTCCTTCCCGTCGTCTATGCAATCTGCGGCGTCTTCGCCTTCTTCGTCCTGCGGGCCCTCGGCGAGCTCGTCCTGCACCGCCCGTCGTCGGGCTCCTTCGTTTCGTACGCGAGGGAGTTCTTTGGCGAAAAGGCTGCTTATGTGTCGGGCTGGGTTTACGCCATCTCCTGGGCGCTCACCGCGATCGTGGACATCACGGCAATCGCGGTCTACTTCCACTACTGGACAGCCTTCAGTTCCGTCCCTCAGTGGGTCCTGGCCCTGGCCGCACTGGCGGTCGTGACCGGCGTCAACCTCATTTCGGTCAAGCTCTTCGGTGAACTCGAGTTCTGGTTCGCCATCATCAAAGTGGGCGCCTTGGTGGCGTTCCTGATCGTGGGCGGCATCTTCTTCGGCGGCAACTTCCCCGTCGCAGGCCACAGCCCCGGGTTCTCCCTGATCGCCGAAAACGGCGGCCTTTTGCCGCACGGGCTCCTGCCGGTAGTCATCATCGCCCAGGGCATCGTGTTCGCCTATGCCGGGATCGACCTGATCGGTGTTGCTGCCGGTGAAACAAAGAACCCGGCGAAGGTCATGCCCAAGGCCGTCAACGCGGTGATTTTCCGGATCGCCATCTTCTACGTCGGGTCTTCGGCGCTGCTGGCCCTGCTGCTTCCCTTCAACGCGTACAAGGCCGGCGAATCACCGTTCGTGACCTTCTTTGCCGCCATCGGGGTCCCTGGTGCGGGCGATGTCATGAACTTCGTGGTCCTGACCGCAGCGTTGTCCAGCCTGAACGCGGGCCTGTACTCGACCGGACGCATCTACCGATCCATGGCCCAGACCGGCACGGCGCCCAAGTTCATGGAACGGATGAGCCGCGGCGGGGTTCCCTACGGCGGGATCCTCTTCACGGCGGCCATCACCTTGCTGGGCGTGGGACTGAACGCTGTGGTTCCGGCCATGGCATTCGAGATCGCCCTCAATGCGACGGCCTTGGCCATCTTGTGCACCTGGGGAACCATCGTGCTGTGCCAGTTGAAGCTCTACAAGCTGTCCAAGAAGGGGCTCATGATCCGGCCCGCGTTCCGCATGCTTGGCGCTCCCTGGACGTCGTACCTCACTTTGGCCTTCCTTGCCGCCGTCATGGTCCTCATGGTCTTCGACTTTCCGGTGGGGACATGCACGGTCGCATCGCTCGCCTTCATTGTCCCGGCGCTCATCGCCGGGTGGTTCGCTGTCCGCAAACGCGTGCACGAATTGGCGATCATCAATCCCGCAAGCCATGTCCTTCCGGTCATCCCGTCAACTCCCCAGAACGAAACTGAAGGTTCCGCATCATGAGCATCCCCACGATCGGCATAAAGGCCGGCGTCACCGCCACCGAGGCCTTCCTCCGCGACTTCCGCAGCCTTTCCGCCATTGGCGAGACCCCGGGCCATGGCGTGGACCGGCAGGCAGCAACCACTGCGGACGCACAGGCCCGCACCTGGTTCACCTCCTTGGCTGCCCAGTACGGCTTCCGCACCGAAACGGACCAGGTGGGCAACCTCTACGCGCTCCTGGAGTGGACGCCCGGCGCGCCCTACGTCCTGGTTGGATCCCACCTGGACAGCCAGCCGACAGCCGGCAAGTACGACGGCGCTTACGGGGTGGCTGCCGCCCTGCACGCCGGCCGGCGCCTGGCCGAGTCCACCGTGCCCGGGGAGAAGCCCAAGTACAACCTGGCCGTCGTCGACTGGTTCAACGAAGAGGGATGCCGCTTCGCGCCTTCCATGATGGGAAGCTCCGTCTACACCGGAAAGCTGCCGGCCGAGACCGCCCTCGCCATCACCGACGTCGATGGCGTCACAGTACGCCAGGCGCTGTCCGCCATCGGCCAGCTCGGCACCGGCAGCGGCCCCCAGGCCGCAGCCTACGCCGAGATCCACATCGAACAAGGCCGTTCCCTGGAGGACTCCGGAACCACGATAGGACTGGTCCACTCCTGCTGGGCCGCAGCCAAGTACAGCGCCACCGTCCATGGCGAGCAAGCACACACCGGTTCGGCCGTCATCGCCGACCGCAAGGACGCCCTCCTTGGCGCATCCCGGCTTGTCGTCCTGCTGCGCGAGATCGCAGACCAATTCCCGGGAGCCGTGCTGCACACTTCAGTGGGGCAACTGACCGTCTACCCGAACTCCCCGGTGGTGGTTCCGTCCAAGGTGGAACTGGTCATGGACATGCGCACCGCAGACGAGGACGTGCTGGCCGCAGCCAAAACGCTGCTCCGGGCCGGCATCTCCCGCATCGAGGCCGAAACCAACATCTCGATCGACGTCGAGGAATCCCATGCCTGGGGCATCAACCCGTACCAGCCCGCCGGCGTCGAACTGGCCCGGGAATGCGCCGAAAAGCTCGAACTGAGCAACACTCCGGTGTTCACCCTGGCCGGCCACGATTCGATCAACATGAAGGACATCGTTCCCACGGTCATGCTGTTCGTCCCCAGCGTGGACGGCATCTCCCACAATGAGCGCGAGTTCACGCACGACGACGACGCCTGCGCCGGAGTGGACATGCTCACCGAAGTCGTCGCCCGCCTCTGCCGTGGAGACCTGGACGGGGAAAAATGACAGCACCGCGCCAGCCTGAACTGCGCCAGCCTGGTCTGCGTGTCGCGGTCCTGCAGGCCACCGGCCTGGTCAACTCTGCTGCGGAAAACCTCCGGCGAATCGCCGCCCGGGCGCACGAAGCCCGGCAACGCGGCGCAAACCTGCTGGTCACCCCGGAGCTGTTCACGAGCGGGTACGCGCCAACCCTGGTCCACGGCACCGACGGTGCCGCGCAGCGGGAGAAACTCGCTGCCATCGCCGTCGAACATGGCATCGCGCTGGTGGCCTCTACCGTCGAACACGAGGACGGCAGGCGCTACATCAGCGCCTCCCTGTTCGGCACCGACGGCACGGAACTGACCCGCTACCGCAAGCAGAACCTCTTCGGCGGCGACGAGAACTCCGTGTTCACGCCCGGAAGCGAGGCGCCCGGCGTCGTCCACTTCAACGGCGTCAAGATCGCCCTGGGCATTTGCTTCGACGTCGAGTTCCCGGAGTTCGTGCGGTCCGCCGCCCTGGCGGGCGCCGAGCTGCTGTGCGTGCCGACGGCGGTCCCGCTGCGAGCCGCGGACGACTCCGGCGAGCAACCGTTCGACACGCGGCTGATCCCCGCCATGGTGGTCCCCACCCGCGCGCTCGAAAGCCAGCTCTTCATCGCCTACGCAAACCACGCCGGCCCAAACTTCGCAGGGCTGAGCACCATCGCCGACCCGTATGGGGGGCGCCTGGCGACGGCGTCCGGTGAAGACGAGCTGATCCTCGCCGACGTGGACCTCGAGGTCCTTGCCCAAGCTCGCCGGGACACAGACTACTTGGCCCGCTTCATGACCAACGAACCCACCGCAACAAACCACTAAGGACACCAGTGACCATCGCAGCCACAAGCACTCCGACTGCACCCGCGACCGCAACCGCAGCCGCTCCCATCACCATGCTCAACCCGGATTTCCCGTTCCCCTACGATGACTTCCTTGCGCACCCGGCCGGCCTCGGGGCTGTGCCGGAACATATGCACGGCACCGAAGTGGCCGTCATCGGCGCGGGCCTTTCCGGACTGGTTGCCGCCTACGAGCTCATGAAGATGGGCCTCAAACCCGTCATCTACGAATCCTCCAGGATCGGCGGGCGCCTCCGCGGCGGGACCCAGCCTGGGCAGTCCGGCCCCGTGGCGGACCTCGGGGGCATGCGCTTCCCCCGCTCGGGACGGTCCTTCTTCCACTACGCCGATAAAGTGGGGATCGAAACCCAGCCTTTCCCCAATCCCCTCACCCCTGCGGCGGGCAGCACGGTCATCGAACTCGGCGGCCAGGCGCACTACGCCGAGACCGCCGAGGATCTTCCGCAGTTCTTCGGCGACGTCGCCGCGGCCTGGGACGACTGCCTCGAGGAACGCGCCCATTTCACGGCGATGCAGGAATCCATCCGGAACCGCGACCTGGCCACCATCAAGAAGCTCTGGAACGAGTTGGTCCCGAAGTTCGACGATGTCTCCTTCTCCGGCTACCTCGCCACCTCCAAAGCATTCTCCAGGCTGCCGTTCGAATACCGCGAGGCCTTCGGCCAGGTCGGCTTCGGCACCGGCGGCTGGGACACCAACTTCCCGGATTCCTTCCTCGAAATCCTCCGCGTGGTCTACGTGGACGCCGACGCCGAGCAGCACCGGATCATCGGCGGCGCCCAGCTCCTCCCGGAGCGGCTATGGAACCACACTCCCGAAAGCCTGGCACGTTGGCCGGCAGGCACCAGCCTGGCGTCCTTGCACGGGGGCCACCCCCGTGGGGCCGTTGCCGCCGTCGCGCGCGTGAAGAACGACGGCGGCGCCCCCGGTGGCATCGCCGTCACGGACCGATGGGGACGAACTACCGAATACCCGGCAGTCATCGCCACGTGCCAAAGCTGGCTGCTCTCGGCGCGCATCGACGTCGACGAATCGCTGTTCAGCCACAAGCTCTGGACTGCGATCGAACGCAGCCACTACATGCAGTCGTCCAAGACCTTCGTGGTCGTGGACCGGCCGTTCTGGAAGGACATCGACCCCGAATCCGGACGCCAGGTCATGAGCACCACACTCACGGACAGACTTACCCGCGGAACCTACCTCCTGGAGAACGGCCCGGACGAGCCAGCGCTGATCTGCCTGTCCTACACCTGGAACGACGACGCCCTCAAGTGGCTCCCCCTGGACGCCGATGAGCGGGTCCGGCTCATGCTCCACTCCCTCAAACAGATCTACCCTACGGTGGACATTGCCTCGCACATCATCGGCGATCCCGTCACCGTTTCATGGGAGGACGATCCTAACTTCATGGGCGCCTTCAGCGACAACCTCCCCGGCCACTACCGCTACCAGGAACGGCTCTACACCCACTTCATGCAGGAAGGTCACCTGCCGGAACACCGCGGCATCTTCCTTGCAGGCGACGACGTTTCCTGGACCGGAGGGTGGGCCGACGGAGCCGTGACCACGGGACTCAACGCCGTCTGGGGGGTAATGAATCAGTTGGGCGGCTCATCCCCGGCGGAGAACCCCGGCCCCGGTGACCGCTTCGAGGAACTCAAGCCCATCCGCCTCCCCTAGGCTGCCCTGGCGGGAACCGGACGGCACCGCCCGGAGGGGCGCGGGGCTCTGCCCAAGCCTTCTCCGGGCGCCGGTCCGGTGTCTGCCCAGAGGCGCGCACCAACTCAAGCAACTCAAGCAGCGGCACTAAATTGTCGGTGCCTCCTGCGATGCTGAGGGTATGGATCGAAGGACAGCCTGGAGTGCCGGCAGCAGGGCGGCCGTGGAAGCCGTTGCCGGCTCCGTCGCCGCGCTTGCCGCCGCCACGCAGGACTTTGATTCCCCCGCCGGCTCCGGCGCGGAAAGCACCGACCCGCTGCGGAGTCTGGCCGACGGTTGCCTGGACGGCCTCGCCGAAATCGCCCGGCTGGAAGCCCGGACCGCCGCGCTGAAAGCGAGGCTCGCCGCGGACTACGTCCAGGCAGCCAGGGCCCTGGCGCCTCCGGCCGCCTCACCGCAGGAATCCACCGCCCAAGAGCTCGCCCTGATCGCCGAGGTCGCCTGCGTCCTGACCGTCAGCGAACGCACCGCCGGCGCCCTCCTCTCCGAATCCCAGGCGCTGGCCACAGGCATGCCCCTGACCCTGGCCGCGCTGCAGTCCGGGACGATCTCCTGGCAGCACGCCCGGATCATCGTCGACGAAACCGACGGCCTGGACCCCGCCGGGGCAGCGGCCCTGGAAGCGCACTTCCTGGACCCCGACGCACCCAACCCCGCCCGCGGCTGCCCGGCCGGGGACCTCGTCCCGTCCCGGTTCCGGACCAAAGCCCGCACCTGGCGCGAACGCCACCACCCCGTCAGCATCGAAGAACGCCACACCCAACGCGCCCAGGACCGGCGCGTCGAATACCTCCCGGACCGCGACGGCATGGCCTGGCTCTCCGCCCACCTCCCCGCCGACACCGCGGCCGGGATCTGGGAACGGACCACCGCCGCCGCCCGCGCCCTCCAAGGCCCCCACGAAACCCGGACCCTCGCCCAGCTCCGCGCCGACATCACCGCCACCTGGCTCCTCACCAACCACACCACCGGCACCAACACCGCAATGCCCGACGGCGGCGTACCCGACGCCGGTGCGGGAACCAGCGGTGCGGGAGCCGGTGCGGGACCGGGCATGAGTGCCGGCGGGGCGGGGCGTGTTCCGTCCCCGAGGGCGCAGGTCCTGGTCA
>NZ_JBZAYA010000025.1:0-47012 GCF_058244265.1 Arthrobacter sp. SE2
TGCCGCGCGCGGCCTTGACCGGACGAGCTCCGGTAGTGAAATCGGCGGGTGCCATTCTTCGTACTCCTTAGTCTTGCTCGAACTAGGCCAGGTTCTTGGACTTGAGCCAGTCCTGGGCGATTTGTCCCATGTCCTCGAACTTGGCGGTCCTGCCGTTCATCTGGATCAGGTCATCGGTGGTCAACGCGGCAGACACCTTGTCCAGCACGCTCTTGACGGTGTCCGTGGACTTCTTCTGATTGATGAGCGGGACGATGTTCTCGGACAAGAACAGATTCTTGTTGTCATCCAGGGCAACCAGGTTGTTGGCGGCGATTGCCGGATCGGTGCTGAAGAGATCGGCAACCTGTACTTGACCGGAAAGGAGGGCGTTCAGCGTGAGCGGACCGCCGGCGTCGAGCGCTGAGAAGTCCTTGAAGTCGAGGTTGTAGACAGACTTCAGGCCGGCAACACCGTTGATACGGGTCTTCCACTCCGGCGGCCCGCCCAGGACGAGGTCCTTGGCAGCAGGCTGGAGGTCGCTGATGGACTTGAGGTTGTACTTGTCGGCAGTTTCCTTCTTGATGGCAAGGACGTCCTTGTCCTGTGCCTTGGATGCCGTCAGCTGGGTCAGCCCGGACGGGATCTTGGTACTCAGCTCTTTGGTGACTTCATCCGGGGTGACCGCTTTGGTGGAGGCATCAAGGTACTGCAACAGGGCTCCGCCGTATTCCGGCATGAGGTCGATGGAACCGTCCTTCAGCGCCGGGATGGTGACTTCGCGGCTGCCGATGCTGGGCTTTTCAGTAACCTTGACGCCCTTCGATTTGAGGGCCTCGGCGTAGATCTTCGCGATGAGCTGGCTTTCCGGGAAGTCCGCGGAGCCCACGATGATGCTGTCCGTCGATCCTGCGGCCTGGGAGTTGTTGTTGGTGGAACTCATGGGATCCCCACCGCCACAAGCGCTCAGGGCGAAGGCGGTGGCTGCCGCCAGGGCGAAACCAGTCAGGTACTTTTTCATGTCAATTCTCTCTGGGGAGGGCCGTTGCAGGGCATGCGGTGGCCAAGTGGGCGTCGATTGAACGGTGTTGCCGCCGTCGGGCAGGGCGCTCGACGGCGATGAAGCGAGGAGTTGCTTAGACCGTGACGGGGGTTTTCACGGAGTCGGCCGCAGCGGCCGGGGCGGCCGCCTTGACGGTGCGCCGGGTCAGTCCGGGTGAGACGACCCTGCGGGTAATGAAGGCGAGCAATTGGTCGAAGAACAGGGCCAACAACGCAACGAGTACGGCGCCGGCAACCATCTGGCTGTAGTCGTTCTGGGCTTTGCCGTCGATCAGCAGCCGTCCGAGGCCGCCCAGCGAAATGTACGCGGCGATGGTCGCCGTCGAGATGATCTGCAGCAGTGCGCTGCGGACGCCGGACAGCATAAGCGGGAGCGAGCAAGGGAGCTGGATGTCCGTGAGGATCTTCATGGTGCGGAAGCCCATGCCCTTGGCGGCGTCGACGGCGGCAGCGTCCACCGCGCGGACGCCGGCGTAGGTGTTGGTCAGGATGGGCGGGACCGCGAGGAGCACCAGGACGATGAGGCTCGGCAGGATGTAGCCCATTTTGGACGGGAACGCGGGCGAGATCAGCAGGACCAACAGAATCAGCAGGCCCACGCTGGGGAGGGCGCGGAGGGCGTTCGCGAGGCCCGCGATCATGAAGACGCCCTTGCCCGTGACTCCGATGTAGATGCCAAGCGGAACCGCGATGATGGCCGCGACGACCAAGGCGATGAGGGAGTAGAGGAGGTGCTCGCCGATCAGGGTGGGGATGCCGTCGGCGCCGCTCCAGTGCGCGGGATTGAACAAGTAGTTGATCATGATGCCACCACCTTGGGGGTCCACGGTGTCAGCCACCGGTTGAGGAGGATGATCAGTCCGTCGAGGATCATGGCCAGGACCACGCAGAGGATGATGCCGGCGATGATCGGGGTGAAGAACCGCAACTGGAAGCCTTGGGTGAAGAGCGAGCCGAGCTGCGGGATGCCTAGCAACGCTGCCACGGAAACGAGGCTCACGTTGGAGACCGCCGCGACGCGGAGCCCGGCGCTGATGACCGGCACGCCTACAGGAAGCTCCACTTTCACCAGGCTCTGGTATCCCCGGTAGCCCATGGCCTTGGCGGCTTGGACCGTGTCTTCCGGTACGGAATCGAGGGCATCAGCCACGACGCGCACCAGCAGCGCCACGGTGTAGATGGTCAGTGCTGCCACGATGTTGAGCGGGTCCAGGATCTTGGTGCCAAGGACCAACGGCAACAAGACGAACAGCGCGAGGGAAGGGACCGTGTAGAGAAGTCCCGCGACGCCCACCAGAAGGGGGTAGATCCGGCGGCTGCGGTGTGCCCACCAGCCGAGGGGAAGTGCGATCAGCAGGCCCAGGATGAGGGGAGTGACGGCGAGCAGTACGTGCCAGCCGAGGAGGAACACGATGTTGTCGGACTGGCGGCCCAGCCATTCGAAGTTCATCGGGCCGTCTCCAGGTGCGGTTCGGCCTCGATTGCCTTGACGACGTCGGTGGCCGTCACTGTGCCGATCAGCTCGCCGTGTTCATTGACGACGACGCCGCGCCGGCTGGGGGAGGAAAGCGCGGCGTCGAGCAACTGGCGCATGGTCCCGGACGATGATGCCGAGGTGCCGCTGAGGTTAAGGTGCTCCCTCTTGAGCTCTCCATCGATGAGATCGGCTTGTGCCCAGCCGAGCGGCTTCCGGCCGCCGTCGACCACCAGCACCCAGGCTCCTGTGGCCTTGCTTTGCGCCTCGGCGCCGGAGGCACCAAGGGTGACCACAGCTTCTTCCGCAACTGCTACCGTGCCGGCCGCGTTGGTGAAACCAAGGGAGCGGTAGCCACGGTCACGTCCGACGAAGTCGGCTACGAATTCGTCAGCCGGAGAGGTCAGCAGCTCCGACGGCGTGGCCATCTGGGCGAGTTTTCCGCCGACGCGCATCACGGCAACCTGGTCGCCGAGCTTGAGGGCCTCGTCGATGTCGTGGGTGACCATGATGATGGTCTTGCCGATCTCGCGCTGCAGCCGGAGGAACTCCTCCTGGAGCTGGGCCCGGACCACGGGGTCAACGGCGCTGAAGGGTTCGTCCATGAGCATGAAGGACGGATCCGAAGCCAAAGCCCGGGCCACGCCCACTCGCTGCTGCTGTCCACCGGACAGTTGCCACGGGTAGCGCTTGGCGAAGCTCGCGGGGAGTCCCACGCGCTCCATGAGCTCGAGGGCTTTCATGCGGGCCTTCTGCCTGCTCTCGCCGAGCAGCACGGGCATCGTTGCCACGTTGTCGACGATAGTGCGGTGCGGAAAGAGGCCTGCGTGCTGGATGACGTAGCCGATCCGGCGGCGCAGCAACGCTGCGTCCATGCCCGACGTCGGCTCGTCATCGAGGTAGATGGTGCCGCTGGTGGGCTCGATGAGGCGGTTGATCATCCTCAGCGATGTTGTCTTGCCACAACCGGACGGCCCCACCAGGATGGTCAACTTGCCGGTGGGCGCCTCGAGGTTCAAGCCATCGACGGCGACCGTCCCGTCCGGGTACGCCTTGGTGACATTTTCAAACTTGATCATTTCTTTTCCATGCTTTCCTGGGGCACTTCATGGTCTCCGGAGGGTTCCACGAGGATGCTGTTCGCCACCCTCGCCAGTTCCTCGCCAAATGTCTGGGCCTTCGCTTCGCCCAAGCGGTAGCTCGGTGCGACGATGCTGAGGGCCGCCACGGTGCGGCCGCCGATCACGATGGGTGCGGCGACGGCCGTAATGTCGTCTTCTACGCCGCTTCGCACGATGGCGAAGCCGCGGCCGTTCTGCCCGCCAGTCAGGACCTTCCCGGCGGCGGATCCTTCCAGCGGAATGCTCCTGCCGACCCAGCTGGTGTGCCGGACAGAGTGCGTACCTTCGACAATGGCGATGTAGATTCCGGTTTCCCCAGGACCAGGAATGCTCAAATAGCAGGACTCGCCCGTTTCGGCAACCAGCCTCTTCATATGCGGTGTGCACAGAGACACGAGGGATTCCTGTCCAAGCGCGAGTGCTCCCAACTGGATCACACTGGCACCGGGCCGGAAGTTTCCGTTCGGGTCCCGCTTCACGAAGCCGCTGCCCTCCAGCGTGCGGAGGAGGCGGAGCGCGGTGCTGGCTGACAAGTCAACAACGCGCGCGGCGTCGCTCAAACTGATGGCGCCATCCGTACAGACCGCGCTCAGGAGGGCCAACGCCCTTTCGACCGTCCGGGTGGAAGAGTCTGCTGCCACTGACTGACCTGCTTTCAAGTGGTCTGAATCACCATGTCTTGCCACTTAGTAAAAATCAACTTTCATCGAATGGCAATAGATTTCGTGAAATTACCTGAGATTCCGGGATTTGAGACGCTCGGTGGGAACAAGCCGTTTCGGGGGTGTTTCAGGCCTGTTAATTGTCGTGGTTCTGGGCTCAGGGTCTTGTCATGGGGTGACATGTGGTTTTTACTTGGTGGCAGTCTTCATTAATCGGAGGAACACGTGGAAACCGTCAATCAGCTCCTTGACTCGATCAAGGACGTGGGCCGCGATGCGGTGCGCGGAGGATACTCAAGGGCCGTCTACTCGACGCCCGAGCTCGACCTCAGGCACTGGTTCATCGAACAATCCCAACAGCGCGGCCTCGGCGTCGAGACCGACCGCAACGGCATTATCTGGGCCTGGTGGGGAAAGCCCCAGGACGGTGCGCTTGTCACTGGCAGCCACCTCGACTCCGTCCCGGGAGGAGGGGCCTTTGACGGGCCGCTCGGCGTCGCGTCCGCACTCGCCGCCGTCGATGTCCTCGTTTCCCGCGGTCTAGAGCCGGGGCGTTCCCTGGCCATCACAGTCTTCCCGGAAGAAGAAGGATCCCGCTTTGGCGTAGCCTGCCTGGGCTCGCGGCTATTGACGGGTGCCATCGACGTCGACAAGGCGCTGAACCTGCGCGACGTCGATGGCAACACTTTCGCCGACATCGCCCGGAGCAATGGCTTGGATCCCCGGCACATCGGTCCCGATCCGGAAACCATGGCGCGAATCGGCGACTTCGTTGAACTGCATGTGGAACAGGGAAAGGGGCTGGGCCAAGGCGGGCCGGCCATCGCCGTCGGAAGCTCCATTCTGGGCCACGGCCGCTGGAAGCTGAGCGTCAGCGGCCAAGGCAACCACGCCGGAACCACTCTCATGGCGGACCGTGCCGATCCGATGGTCGCGGCCGCGCAGATCGTCCTTGCAGTCCGCGATACCGCGGCCAAGCAGCCGGATGCCCGGGCCACGGTGGGCCGTTTGACGCCGGTGCCCGGCGGCACCAACGTGATTGCGTCTCGCGTCGATCTGTGGCTTGACGCCCGCCATCCCGACGACGCCGTCACGGCACAACTGATCGAATCGATCTACGGCGCGGCCCAGGAAATCGCGGCGGGCGAAGGGTGCACCGTTACCCTCACCGAGGAGTCCTACAGCGACACCGTGCATTTCGACCCCGGCCTGAGCCGACGCATCGAGGACCTCCTGCCGGGCGCGCCGGTCCTGGCAACCGGCGCAGGACACGACGCCGGAGTCTTGGCTGGACATGTCCCTTCGGCGATGATCTTCGTCCGCAACCCCAGCGGAATCTCGCATTCCCCGGAAGAATACGTGGCTGACGAGGACGCCTCGGCCGGTGCCGTTGCGCTCGCCGACGTTCTGGAGGGACTCCTGTGAGCGTGTTCTGGTGCGAGGCGGCGCTGGTAAACGTCGACGGCGGTTCTGTCGCGGGCGTTTCGACGGCGGCCGCCGGCGTGCGTCTGGAAACCCAGGACGGCCGGATCTCCAACATCACCACCGGAGTGCAGCCCGAAACCGGTGACCAGATATTGAACGGCGTCGTTTTCCCCGCAGCGGCCAACGCCCATTCGCATGCGTTCCACCGGATCTTGCGCGGACGGACGCACGACGGGCGCGGTGACTTCTGGGTATGGCGGGAGCAAATGTACCGAAGCGCCGCGGAACTGACGCCGGAAAAATACGAAAAGCTCGCCACGGCGGTCTTCACCGAAATGGTGGTCTCGGGCTTCAGTAGCGTGGCCGAGTTCCACTACGTCCACCACCAGCCGGAAGGAACGCCGTACCTGGAGCCGCACGCGATGGAATTGGCGTTGGCCAGGGCAGCCGTGGCGGCCGGGATCCGCCTGACATTGCTGGACACCCTGTACCTCGCGGGAGGGATCGGGACTCCGCTCAGCCCGGAACAGGCACGGTTTGGCGACGCCGATGCCCAAGCCTGGTTGGACCGGCTCGCGTCACTGCGGGCCGAGGTGGCGCGGAGCTTTCCGCCTGAAATGGTCGGTGTGGGGGCCGCACTGCATTCCGTCCGCGGAGTGCCCGAGGAGGCGCTCAAGACCGTCGCCCGGCAGTTGCCCACCGACATTCCGCTCCACATCCACCTCAGCGAACAGCCGGCCGAGAACGAGGCGTGCCTGCAGGCCTATGGCGTCACCCCCACCGGACTTCTTGCCCGGCACGGCCTGCTGTCCGGGCGGCTTTCCGCCGTGCACGCGACCCACCTAACGTTGGACGACGTCCAGCTTCTCGGGGATGCGGGAGCCACCGTGGTGATGTGTCCCAGCACTGAGGCCGATCTCGCCGACGGGATCGGACCGGCTCGCGCATTGTCCGACGCCGGCTCGACCATCGCGCTCGGCACCGACCAACACGCGGTGATCGATCCCTGGATTGAAATGCGCACCTTGGAAAACGGAGAACGCCTCGGCTCCGGCCAGCGGGGCAGGTTCTCACCCCAGGAACTGCTGCACGCGGCCACCATCGGCGCAACCGCATCCATGGCTACGCCCATAGCGTCTGCACTTGAGGTAGGTGCGGTGTGCGACCTCATGGCAGTGGCTCCGGACTCGGTGCGGACAGCCGGTTCCATGCCGCAGCAGTTCGCGTTCAGCGCGACGGCGAGCGACGTCACCGCCGTCGTGATCGCTGGAGAACTGGTGGCCTCAAACGGCGTCCATGTTCGGCTGGGTTCTCCGGGTGGGCTGCTCACCGAGGCGCTGAAGGAGTTCTCCTAGCGTCACGCTGAGCAGGTTTTTCTAAGACGCCCGCTCACCTTTGTGGCCCTTTTTCGAATCCCTCGCTCACCTTTAGTGAGCGAGGGATTCCGAAAATGGCCCTATATGTGAGCGGGCGTCGGCCGAAACGGCGGTATATGTGAGCGAGCGTCGGGGGGTGCGCTACTTCAACCCGGACCGCACAAAGGCGTCCACCACGTATCGCTGCAGGAAGATGTAGATCAGGAAGATCGGCAGGCAGGCGAGCGAGGATGCTGCCATGATGGCGCCCCAGTTGTTGCCTTCGGCGCCCAGGAACCCGCGGATGCCTACCTGGATGAGGGCATCGGACTTCTGCATGATCAGAGAAGGCCACAGGTATTCGTTCCAGGCACTGATGAACAGCATGATCCCAAGGGCCGCCAGTGCTGGACGCAGGTTCGGAACCACCACTTCCCACAGCGTCCTCCACGACGACCGTCCATCCATCTGGCTCGCATCCAGAAGGTCCTTCGGGAAGGCCTCGAGATGCTGGCGCAGCATCATCACCGCGAAGGCCGAGCACAGCTGCGGGATGACGACGCCGGTGATGGTGTTCAGGAGGCCCATCTGGGACACCAGCAAGTAGTTGGGAATCATGGTGACCTGGAAAGGCACCAGCCAGGACCCCACGAACAACAGATACAAGGCCTTCTTTCCGACAAAGTCCCAACGCGCGAAACCGTAGGAAGCCAGGATGGCCACGAGCAATTGGGACACGGCCAACGTGAGTGCCATGCCGAAGGTATTCGCCAGCATGCCCGCAATGGGGATGGTCTTCAGGACGTACTGGAAATTCTCCAGGCTCAGCGGTCCCGGCAACGGGTTGGTGGACAAGGCGTCCGACGGCGGCCGAAAGGCCGTCACGAACATCCAGTAGATGGGGAAGATTGAGACGACCGCCAAGGCGATCAGCAGAACGTGGCTGGGTACTAACCGCAATGATCCAAGCCGCAGGCGCCCCGCTTCGGCGGCAGGCGCCGTCGTCGGCCCTGAAACATTCGTCGGCCCTGAGAGCGGAGCATCCGAGGAACCAGGCTGGGCCGGCGGGGCGATGGTGATGAAGGCCATGGTGGTTCTTTCTAGTTGTCGTAGAAGCTGAGTCGCTCGGAGAGTTCCACGAAGACCAGGGCGATCAGCCCGAATCCGAGGAAGAAGAGCGTGCCGGCTGCGGAGGACAGGCCGGCGTCGAAGTTCCTAAAGCCAAACTGGTACAGCAGGTAGTAGATGTTGGTGGACGAATTGCCCGGACCGCCCTGCGTCGCCAGGTCGATGATGGGATATGTCCACTGCGCGGACAGCAGGATGGTCATGAGCGAGAGGAACACCAGGCTCGGCGAAAGCAACGGGATGATGATCCGCCACGTGATCTGCCTGCCGCTGGCTCCATCGATCGATGCGGCTGCGGCATAGTCCGGGCTGATGCCCGCCAGCCCGGCCGACACCACCAGCACTCCGAAGCCGAGCATCTGCCAGCCGACAATCACGATCACCGCGGTCATCGAACTGTCGGGATCGCGGAATATGTTGCCCATCGGTGCGCCAAGGGCGGCGGCGATCGCGGGAATCGTTCCGCCTTCGGGAGCGAAGAGCCACCGCCAAATCGCGCTGCTGGCCACGGGCGTGATGAGGAACGGTACGAAGATCAGAGCCTGGTACGCGGTGCGGGCCTTGCCCTGGACCTTGCGTGAGAGGAGCGCGAACACGAGCGGCAGCGCAACGGAAATACCCAGGAACGCCAGGATGTACAGGCCGGTGTTGATGAGCGCTTGGTGCAGTTCGGGCAGGCTGAGGACCTTCGCGTATTTCTGAACGTCAACGTATTGCTTGGGCTTGGTGGGGATCAGGTTCCAGTCGGTGAAGGACAGGTTGACGGTCTGTCCCAGCGGCCAGTACGTCCACACGAGAAGCAGGACCACTGCGGGCAGGATGTAGAGGTAGGGGCTCAGGGCGCGGCGCTTGGGGCGCCGGTTGGCCGGGAGCCCCGCCGGGCCGGCAGGGGCGATGCCCGTTGCCGGCCCGGCGGTCTCGATGAACATTCTTTCGGCTTCCTTCCGGTGCTGTGGCTGGTTAGCGAACGCTGCCGGCGAGCTCGCCGTCGGCCGTTTCGGCAGCGATGGAGGGCTCGACGTCGGATTCCTCGCCGGGAGCGGTCATCGCGGCGGTCGCCTCTTCGAGGGACATCTTCTCGAAGGCGGCCATCTGCTCAGCCGTGACGGAGTAAACCGTGGAGAACTCGCCGATCGGCACAACGGAACTGAGCATCTTGTCCTGGTAGAGGTGGATCAGGTTGAACGCCTGCGCACCGTTCTGCCCGCGCATCGAGTTCGGTGCCACGTTCAGGTCCTGGGTGTAGCAGGTGGCCGAAGCGACCGACACGGGAGCGCCTCCGAAGGAGCTGAAGGTGGAGTAGTGCAGGTGCCCGGCCAGGATGCCGCGGACGTCGGTGCCTTCGATGACCTTCTCGAAGCGGCTCTGCTCACGCAGTTCGAACTTGGCCATGATGGACAGCGGGCTGGGGACCGGCGGGTGGTGCAGGGCGATGAGGGTGCCGTGCGGTGCCGGGGTGGCCAGGACCTCTGAGAGCCAGGCCAGCTGCTCGTCGGAGATTTCGCCGTGGTGCAGGCCCGGAACCGTGGAGTCGAGGGCGATGATGCGCAGGCCGTTGACGTCGTGGACCATGTCTACGGATTCCTCACCGGCGTCGGAGTCCAGGAGGCCGGAGCGGAAGGCGGTGCGCGCGTCGTGGTTGCCCATGACCCAGATGATCTTGGCGCCGAGCTCCTCGGCCACCGGCTCCACGATGTTGCGCAGGCGGACGTACGCGTCCGGGCGGCCCGTGTCGGCGAGGTCGCCGGTGAACACCAGGGCTTCGGGCTTTACCTGGGCCTTGACGAAGTCGCGGAACAGCTGGCGGAGGTTCTCGTCACTGTCCACGCTGCCGTGCAGGAGGTCGTTATCTGCCACGAAGTGGGTGTCGCTGATGTGCAGGATGAAGTGCTCGGGGGCGGGGTGCTGGAGTTCGGTGTTCACGGTCTTGTCTCCTTGTAGTTTTCTGCAGTGGTTAGCGGTGGTTCTTAGCGGGTGGAGCTGATGGTCAGGACGTCCCTGAGCCGCTCGAGGTCGGCGTCGCTGAAATCGTGTGCCTGGAGCAGGCCGGCGGCGCTGCCGAACATTTCGTCTACGAGATCCAGCGTGGCCTCCAGAACGGTGGCGGGGCTCGCGGAGATGATTTCCCGGAGTTCCTCGCCCATGCCCGCAAGGCCCGGGTGGCTGGAGGCTGCGGCCATCATGGCCTCGCTCCATTCGCCGCGCAGGTTTTCCTCGCTGGCGGTGTAGTCGAGGATCACCTGCTCGCGGTCCACGCCCGCGGCCAGGAGTGCCAAGGCGATCACGACGCCGGTGCGGTCCTTGCCCGCGGTGCAGTGCACCAGGACGGGGGCCGTTCCGGAATCGGCAATGAGGCGAACGGCGTCGGCAAGGCGCTGGGCGTGGCTCTGGATCATAAGCCGGTAGATGTGCGCCAGGGTGGTGATCTCTGCGGTACCGGGGACGTTGCCCTCTTCGAAAATCGGGTTGTGCCTCATGTCGACGGCGAGTCCGTCAAGGTTGCTGGGCGACTTCGCCAGCTCAGTGCGGTCACGCAAGTCGATCACCAAGCGGATGCCGAGCTCGGAGAATTGGCCGCGTCCGGCGTCGGTCAGTCCGTGCAGTGCGTCCGAGCGGTACAGCTTCCCTTCGCGGATGGTCCGCGCCGCGGCGGTATAGCCCGCCGTGCTCCGGAAGTTGTAGGTGCCCTCCACGGGGTAGGGGCGGTTGCGGGTTCCGAAGACTGCGTCTTCGGTGGTGGTTGTCACAGCTGGTGTCCTTCCGGATAGGCCAGAGAAGTTAGGGGATCAGG
The DNA here is from genome assembly GCF_058244265.1 of Arthrobacter sp. SE2. Classification (NCBI taxonomy): domain Bacteria; kingdom Bacillati; phylum Actinomycetota; class Actinomycetes; order Micrococcales; family Micrococcaceae; genus Arthrobacter; species Arthrobacter sp. SE2. The sequence continues at coordinate 10,998 of NZ_JBZAYA010000025.1, forward strand.
TCCTGGGCGCGCTTCTGGGCGTCGGCCATGGTGGTTTTTGCGTCCTTGCCGTAGTAGACAACGTTCTCGACGGCCTTGCCGAGGATGTCGTCGATCTGCACGTAGCTGTTTCCCGGGTAGGAAACCCACGGCTGGAGGCGGTCAAGCTGGGCGAGGTTCGGCGCCAGGAGCGGGTTCTTCTGGGCCCAGTCATGGAGGGAACCACCCGGAGCGGTCAGCGAGGTGCGCAGTGGCAGGTAGCCGATCTTGGTGGAGATCTGCTCATAGGCGTGGTCGCTGGTCATGAACTTGATCAATTCCCAGCCGGCGCGCTGCTTCGCGGGATCCTGCGAGAGGACGAACAGGGCCGAGCCGGAGTTGGTGGGCACAGCTGGCTTGGACCCGAACGCGGGCATTCCGGCCGCCTTGAGTTCCCAGCCACCCTTGGTGGCAGCTGACATTAATGAGCCCTGCAGCGCCGAGGAAGTGAGGAGGAAGGCGGTGTCGCCCTTCGGGAGGCCTTCGGACTGGGCGCTGCTGTCCGCATTGCGCAGCACGCCGTCCTTCGTCAGCTGTGCGAGCTTGGTAACGGTGTCGATAGCCGAGTCCGAGCCGAAGCCGATCGTCTTGCGGTCATCGGAGAGGACCTGGGCACCGTTCGACTTGAAGATGCCCTGCATGCACCAGTTGCCGCCGATGCTCGTGCACGAGACATCCAGGGAGGGCTTTCCGGACTTCGCGGAAACGGCCTTCGCGGCTGCCTCCACCTTGTCCCAGGTGGAGAGGTCCGGGTTGGTGATGCCGGCGTCGGCGAGCTTGGTGGCGTTGTAGAAGAGGACTGGGGTGGAGAAGACGTAGGGAATGCCGTAAGTCCTGCCGTTCCAGTCGGCCAGGTGCTTCGCGTTGGGGTGGAAGGGGTGGGCGCCGCCGAGGGAGTCGTCGACGGCTTTCTGGCCGACGAGGTCGCTGATGGGCTGGGCGCCGAGCTGGGTAGCGGCGAAGTCGAGGGAATCGAACGTCAGCTGCGCGACGTCGGGTGCGTGTCCGGCAAGGAGCTGCGTCTGAACGCTGCTGACAGTGTTGGAGCCTACGTTGCCGCCGCCCTGCGGTGCTTGGGCGGTGACGTGGATGTTCGGGTGGGCCTTTTCGAAGTCGGCTACCAGGCCTTTGACGGTGTCCGTCCAGACGCCGGCTTGGGCCAGATTGTAGCTTTCGAAGGTGATGTTGACTTGCTGGTCTGCTGCGAGTTCCGGGATGACCTGGTTGCTCACGGTGCTGGCCTGGGTGGCACCGGAACAGCCGGCGAGGGCCAATGCGGCCGTGCCTGCGGCGATGGTCAGTGCAATTGAACGGAGTGGGCGCACAATATTTCCTTGATTGCTGGGTTGGGTGGGTACTGCTGGTTCCGGGTTGGGGCCGGAGTACGGGGGAAGAGCGGATGTTAGACCGAGGCCGCTGGCTGCGCCGAGCTGGCAGTGGACACGTGCTTCGCGTCTGCCTGCCATTCGAGGCGCCGGCCGCTTGCGCGGTCAAAAAGGTGGAGGTTCCTGGCGTCGGCACTCAGTACGACGGCGTTGCCCGGCTCCCAGTGCTGGCCTCGCGGGGCGCGGACAGCCACGCGGTTCTCGCCGACCCGGCAGTAAATGACTTGTTCGCTGCCGAGGTTTTCGGTCAGGTCAACGATGCCTCGAAAGGCTGCCCCGGAGCTCGGCGCGGCTGCTGAGGAACCGGGTGCGTGGATGCTCAAATGCTCGGGGCGGATGCCCAGCACAACGTCCCGCTGGGGTGTTTGCCCGTCCCACAGCACGGCTTCCACGGAGGGTGCCATGACGGTGATGGAGCCGTTGCTCGTGGATAGCTCGGCGTCGATCAGGTTGGTGGCAGGGGAACCCAGGAAGCCTGCGGCGAACACGGATGCCGGCTTGTCGTAGAGCTCTTCCGGAGTGCCGAGTTGCTCGAGCTGGCCCGCGTTGAGCAAGGCGATCTTGGTTGCCATGGTCATGGCTTCCACCTGGTCGTGCGTGACGTAGACGAACGTGGCACCGAGCCGCTTGTGCAGTCCGGCCAGCTCCTGCCGGGTCGCGGTGCGCAGCTTGGCATCGAGGTTGGACAGCGGTTCGTCCATGAGGAAGGCCTTGGGCTCGCGCACCAAGGCGCGTGCAACTGCAACACGCTGGCGCTGGCCGCCGGACAATTCCTTGGGCTTGCGGTCCAGGAGGTGGCCGATCTCCACCATTTCTGCAACGGCTTCGACGCGCTTCTTGACTTCCTGCTTGTCGGTGCGCCGCACGTGGAGCGGGAAGGCAAGGTTTTTTGCAACGCTCAGGTGCGGGTACAGGGCGTAGCTCTGGAACACCATGGCCAAGTCGCGCTTCTTGGACGGAGCTGTGGTGATGTCGGTTCCGTCCAGTTCGAGCGAGCCCGACGTCGGCTCCAACAGGCCCGCGATCATGCGGAGCAGGGTGGTCTTGCCGCAGCCGCTGGGGCCGAGCAGGACCAGGAAATCACCGTCTTCGACGGTGAGCGATACGTTCTTTACCGCCGACACGTTCTTGAATGAACGCGACAACTGGTTGAGCACAAGTCGGCCCACGAGCACCTCCGGGGAAACGATGTTTCCTAAATCGAATTATTTAGGAAACGTCTTACCCTTGAAGGGTGGGGCCCGATTATTAACAGTCGGTGCGGAGTTGATGAACTCCCCGTGCGCGGACAGGAAACAGTTGAAACCGCCCGCGTTTCGCTCCAAAAACTATTCGGGGTTTTCCACCATGTGGAGAACTTCTTCGAAGACGGCAGAGCGGGCGCGCTCAACGTCAGGAGAATCCGCAGTCACGGCGGCGTGCAGGGCGGACAGCACCAACATCTGCACGATATTGCCAATGGGCAGCTGGTCGTTCCACGAATGGAATTCCGCCCCGGCCACGAGTGTGTGCGTCGAGAGATCCGCGAGCTCGGATTTCGCATAACTGGTCACCCCGATCACCGTGGCCTGGCGTTCAGCCGCGATCCGCGCCGAGCCAATCGTGAAGGAGTTCATTCCGCTGTCGCTCACGGCGATGCAGACATCCCCCGCTGAGAGGAGCTTGGCGGAGATGTGCTGCGAAACAATGTCGGATGGCGCCTCGCATTGCACCCCGGCCGACAGGAACCGCAGGGCAAGCGATTGGGCGGGGGCGAGGGACGCCCCGTTGGCCACCACCAGCAGGCGACCGCCCTGGCGAATCGCTTTCACGGCGGCGTCGAAGGCCTCGAAGTCCAAAGACCCCAAGGCTCCGCGGATGTCTTGGGAGGCCCGGGAAAAGATCCCGGAAACCAGATGCTCCGAGGACCCGGGTTCGCCGGTTGCCCCGGATTCTTCCTGCTGGATGCTGTCCCGCGCCGCGGCGCCCAGATCGCGCAGCAGGACCTGGCGCAAGTGCTGGAATCCGTCAAAGCCCATGCTCTTGCAGGCCCGCACGATCGTCGCGGGCGACGTCCCCGTCTGGGTGACCAGATCCGCCACCGACATCCTGGCGACGGTCTCCGGGGAATCAAGGCACAACTGCGCCACGCGCTGTTCGCTGGGAGCCAGCGACGGGAAAATCGACTTGATGTGCGCGCGGGAACCGCCTAGGGGCGGTTCGGATTTGTACGGGGTCATTCGCCTTTCATACCAGATTCACTTGAATAGCGAACCAGCAGCGCCGAAACCGACGACGGGAGGTGCCTGCCGCCGTCGGGCACCCACCCGTATCAGTCGAGTGGCAGGGTGACGGTTACACAGGTTCCGTTGCCTGGACTGGAGACGACGGAGACCTCGCCGCCCACTTCGCTGACGGCGATGGACATGAGGCGGAGCCCGAATCCATGGTGTGCGCCCGCGGGCGTTGCCTTGCCGTCGAAGCCCGCGCCGTTGTCCGTGACTGTCAGCCGGATCCCGTGGTAGACGGCGGCGAGCCGGACGGTGACGTCGTGGGCATGCGCGTACTTGAACGCGTTGCTGAGGACTTCCTTGGCCGCGTGGTAGAGCAAGGAAGCGGAGCCAGCCGAGATTTCGACGCCATGGTGCGGCGTCTCCCAATGGATTTCAGTCCCCTGGCGGCGGAGCGGTGCGGCCAAGCGGTCGATGCAGCCCGCGAGCCCCAAAGCGTGGAAGTCAACGGGTTGCTGATCGGTGATCACGCCGTTGATGGCGGTGACTTCGTCCAGGGCTGTTGTTGTCTTCATGGCCGGTCCTGCTCCCCTTGCAGCTTTGGTGCTTTCGCCGGCGAATGGGCTCCGCCTGTGCTTGCATTAAGACTGGACCCGAGGAGTTAAGGTTCCCGCGATATTCAGTTAGTTTCGTCCTAATTTTTTGTCAGGAATCCCTACTTCGCGAGGAATCCGAGCAAGGCCTGGTTGACCTCAGGGCCATGGGTCCACAGCAAGCCGTGCGGGGCGCCGTCGATCTCCACGTATTCGGCGCCGGGGAGTGCTTCGGCGAACCTCCGGCCGGTGACGTCGATGGGGAGGATATTGTCCGCGGTGCCGTGCAGGATCAAGGCCGGCACGTCGATCTTCGGGATGTCGGCCCTGAAATCGGTGAGCCACGTGGGCTGCGCGGCCACCGAGGCATAGGCACCTGACTGGGCTGCCAGGTTCCAGCTGGCGGTGACTGCTTCAGGGCTCAGGCGGTGCGTTCCGAGGAAAGTGGAAGCGTTGTAGAAGTTGTTGAAGAATTCGGTGAAGAAAGCGTAGCGATCGGAAATGACGGCTTCGGAAAGTCCGTCGAACACGGACTGCGGAACGCCACCGGGGTTGTCCTCGCCCTGAAGGAGGAACGGTTCCAAGGATGAAAGGAACACGGCTTTCGCCACCCGGGCCGAGCCGTAAGTGCCAAGGTAGCGGGCCACTTCGCCGGTTCCCATCGAGAAGCCCACCAGTACGGCGTCGTTCACATCGATGGTGTTCAGGAGGGTGTTCAGGTCCGCGGCGAAGGTGTCGTAGTCGTAGCCGACGGTCGGCTTGCTGGACTTGCCGAAGCCGCGGCGGTCGTAGGTGACGACGCGGTAGCCGGCGTTGAGCAGTGCGGCAGTCTGCTTCTCCCAGGACGAACCATCCAGGGGATAGCCGTGGATGAGGACCACTGCCTGGCCGGTCCCGTGGTCCTCGTAGTAGATCTCGATCTCGGTGCTGTTTTCATTTCCGACGGTGATGTAAGCCATGACTACGGTCCTTTCGTAGCGGATCTTGCCGAGAGTTTCCAGCCTACTGTCCGGGTACGACGGCGGCACCCCCCGCGCCACGCTTCGCCCTGAGGGAAAGCTCTAGTTGCCCCCAGCAACCAGTCGTAGACTGGCCTTCGAATCACTACGTGAGTTGGAGAACGATGCTCTGGAAACTTCTCGTTCAGTACCTGCGGCCACATCGGCGGCTGCTGATCGCCGTCGTCATTTTCCAGTTGGCGCAGTCCATAGCGTCGCTGTACTTGCCCACACTGAATGCCGACATCATTGACGAAGGCGTGGCCAAGGGGGACACGGGGTACATCCTGGGCACCGGGAGCCTCATGTTGCTCATCACCCTCCTGCAGATCGCGTGTTCGATCACGGCCGTGTACTTCGGCGCGAAAGCCGCCATGGGCTTGGGACGGGACCTGCGCGGGGCCATTTTCACCAGGGTGGGGGAGTTCTCCGAGCAGGAGGTCACCCGTTTCGGGGCGCCGTCGCTGATCACGCGTTCAACCAACGACGTGCAGCAGGTCCAGCAGCTCGTCCTGATGTCCTGCACACTCATGGTGGCGGCGCCCATGCTCAGCATCGGCGGGGTGATCATGGCTGTCCGGCAGGACGCCCAGTTGTCCTGGCTGATCGCCGTGAGCGTCCCCGTGCTGCTCGTTGCGGTGGGCCTCATTGTCAGCCGGATGGTGCCGCTGTTCCGCAAGATGCAGGTCCGGATCGACACCGTGAACCGGGTGCTCCGCGAACAGCTCGCCGGCATCCGCGTGGTGCGCGCATTCGTGCGCGAGGACATGGAGACCGAACGCTTCGCCTCCGCCAACCATGACGTCACCGAGATGGCGCTGCGCGCGGGGCGGCTCATGGCCCTCATGTTCCCGGTGGTGATGCTGGTGCTCAACGTCTCCAGTGTGGCCGTGATCTGGTTCGGATCGTTCCGGATCGATGACGGATCCATGCAGGTAGGAACCTTGATCGCCTTCCTGAGCTACCTCATGCAGATTCTCATGTCCGTCATGATGGCTACGTTCATGGCCGTCATGATCCCGCGTGCGGCTGTTTCGGCGGACCGCATCGGGCAGGTGCTGGAGACTGAATCGAGCGTGCGGCCTCCCGCGAACCCGGTGACGGAGACTGCCGGCCGCGGTGAGCTGGAATTGCTCGACGTCGGATTCGCCTACCCGGGTGCCGAGCAGCCTGTCCTCAGCGGCATCAGCTTCCGGGCACGAGCAGGCCAGACGACGGCCATCATCGGCAGCACGGGCGCGGGCAAGACCACCTTGGTGAACTTGCTGCCACGGCTCTTCGACGCGAGCAGCGGCTCGGTGCGGATCGACGACGTCGACGTCCGCGAACTGCACCCGGACCTCCTGTGGGGGCACATCGGACTTGTCCCGCAAAAGCCCTATCTGTTCTCCGGCACTGTGCGCAGCAACCTCCTCTACGGCAAGCCCGACGCCACCGAGGAAGAACTCTGGCGGGCGCTTTCCATCGCCCAGGCGCAGGACTTCGTCGAAGAGATGGAGGGTGGGCTTGATGCTCCGATCTCCCAAGGCGGCACCAACGTTTCCGGCGGCCAGCGGCAGCGCCTCGCCATCGCCCGGGCACTCGTGAAGCAACCCGAGCTCTACATCTTCGACGACTCCTTCTCCTCCTTGGACACCGCCACCGACGCCAGGCTCCGCCAGGCGCTCAAGCGCCACACGTCCGGCGCCACCATGGTCATCATTGCGCAGCGGGTATCCAGCATCGCGGATGCCGAGCAGATTCTAGTGCTCGACGACGGGCGGCTCGTGGGGCGCGGAACCCACGAAGAGTTGCTGGAGACTTCAGAAACGTACCGGGAGATAGTTTCCTCGCAACTGGCAGCGGAGGAGGCGGCATGAGCAGCGCACCCAGCACCGCCAACCGCCCGCAGCGTCCCCCCATGGGACCAGGCCGCGGCGGACCCTTCGCGGGAATGAGCATCCCGGCCGAAAAGGCCATGAACTTCCTGCCCTCGGCCAAGCGGCTCCTGGGCACACTGCGGCCCGAGCGCTTGTGGCTGACCCTGGTCCTCTTCCTCGCCGTGGCCAGCGTGACCCTGTCCGTGATCGGCCCCCGGCTGCTGGGCGAGGGCACCAACCTGATCTTCTCCGGCGTCGTATCAAAGCAACTTCCCGCCGGGGTGAGCAAAGAACAGGTCATCGAGGGACTGCGCGCTTCCGGCCAGGGCTCCAAAGCGGACATGTTGAAGGGCATGGACTTGACTCCCGGCGTCGGAATCGACTTCGGCGCCCTGTCCTCGATCCTGCTGTGGGTGCTGGTCCTGTATGTCCTGGCCTCAGCGTTCGGCTGGATTCAGGCCTACGTTCTCAACGGCGTCGTGCAGCGAACCGTGTACCGGCTCCGCGAGCAGATCGAAGCGAAGATCAACCGTCTTCCGTTGCGCTATTTCGATTCAGTGCAGCGTGGCGAGCTGCTCAGTCGCGTGACCAACGACGTCGACAACATTTCGCAAAGCCTCCAGCAGTCCATCAGCCAGGCAGTCACGTCCTTGCTCACGGTCGCCGGCGTCATCTTCATGATGTTCCTGCTTTCGCCGATTCTGGCGTTTATCACCCTGGTCACCGTGCCGTTGACGCTGGTCACCACCGTGCTGATTGCCAAGCGCTCGCAGAAGCTGTTCGTGGCCCAGTGGAAGAACACCGGCGAGCTGAACGGGCAGATCGAAGAAACATACACCGGCCATGCGCTCGTGAAGGTGTTCGGACGCCAGCGCGAAGTGGAGGAGCGGTTCCGCGAGAAGAACGCAGAGCTGTTCTCGGCGAGCTTCGGCGCCCAGTTCATCAGCGGCTTGATCATGCCGGCACTGACATTCATCGGCAACCTGGTCTATGTCGGGATCGCCGTGGTGGGCGGCCTTCAAGTAGCCTCTGGCGCCATGCAGTTGGGCGATGTCCAGGCCTTCATCCAGTACTCCCGGCAGTTCACACAGCCCCTGGCCCAGCTCGGTTCAATGGCCAATCTGCTCCAGTCCGGTGTCGCATCCGCGGAACGCGTCTTCTCGCTGCTCGATACCGAAGAGCAAAGCGCTGATCCTGAGCCCTCGGCTGTTCCCGAAGTGACGCGCGGGCGCTTGGTGTTCGAGAACATTTCCTTCTCCTACTCGCCGGACAAGCCGCTGATCCAGAATCTGAGCCTGGCGGCCGAGCCCGGCCAGTCTGTGGCGATTGTCGGGCCCACCGGGGCAGGCAAGACCACCCTTGTGAACCTCATGATGCGCTTCTATGAGCTCGACGCCGGGCGGATAACCCTCGACGGCGTCGACGTCGCCTCGATGTCCCGCTACGAGCTGCGCTCGCGGATGGGCATGGTGCTCCAGGATACGTGGCTGTTCGGCGGCACCATCCGGGACAACATCGCCTACGGACGGCCCGACGCTACCGAAGCCGAGATTCTGGAGGCCGCTCAAGCAACGTACGTGGACCGTTTCGTGCACTCCCTCCCTGAGGGCTACGACACAGTGCTCGACGACGAAGGCAGCAACGTTTCCGCTGGTGAGAAGCAGCTACTCACCATCGCCCGGGCCTTCCTTGCCCGTCCCTCAGTCCTGATCCTGGACGAGGCCACGAGCTCCGTGGACACCCGGACCGAGGTCCTGGTTCAGAAGGCCATGAATGCCTTGCGGTCTGACCGGACGAGCTTCGTGATCGCGCACCGCCTCTCCACGATCCGCGACGCCAACCTCATCCTGGTGATGGAGTCCGGGCAGATCGTGGAGCAAGGCACCCATTCGGAGCTCCTGGCCGCTGGTGGCGCGTATTCGAGGCTGTACGAAGCCCAGTTCGCGGCGCCGGTGGCGGAGGTCTGAGGTTCTATCCACATAAGGCGTGCCGGGGGTGACGCAGACGTGGCTGGGCCCGGCTGATCCACGCATTGCGCTGCCTGCCCTGGCAGGAATCCCTGGTCATGGAGGAGTGTGCTGTGGCCCGTGGCGACATGACAGTGGGATTCCTGCGGGAGCGGATGCCGGCAGCGGCCAAAAACCTGCCTGGCGTGACACTCACTGCCCGCAAGAGGGCGCGGACTAGGCTTGGATCCCATGGACATCAAGCCTCCACAGCTCCTCAGCCTGCCCGGCGGGCAAATCGAACTCCGGGACGCACGCAGCGGCCGTACCAACTCAGTGGACCTTGTTGCCTTCGAGATTGGAAGGACAGCAGTTACCCGGGCCGAGTTTGCCGGGTTCAGGGGTAACCCCGCCCCTGGTCACTCTCCAAACGCGCCAGCTCACGCCGTCACCTGGTTTGATGCCGTTGACTGGTGCAATGCGGCATCTGAAGCGGAAGGCCTCGGCCCGGCATATGCCCGCACCGGACGAAACGTCGTATGGAACGTCGCGGCCAACGGCTACCGGCTGCCCACCGAGGCGGAATGGGAATACGCCTGCCGGGCAGGTTCAAGTGGCCCGCACCATGCTTCGCTTGACGATATTGCATGGACCGCGAAGGACGGGTTGTCCGCGCCCAACGACGTGGCACTAAAAGCTCCCAACGGGTTCGGCGCCTACGACACGCTCGGCAATGTCTGGGAATGGTGCTGGGACTATGCGGATCCCGCGAGATACGGCGACTACAGGGCATTCCGTGGCGGTGGTTGGGCTGACGACGCCTGGAATGTGCGTGCGTCGGTGCGGCGGGGGAGTGCTCCTGATGCTGTCTTGGAAGACGTGGGCTTCCGGGTGGCTCGGGGCGCTTGTGGTGCACCAAGGACAAAATCCGCGCAGGGTTGGTCGGACGATGCCGACAGAAGCCGGGCCAAAGTACGCGGCCCGATTCCGTTCGGTTGGACTCCGCTGAAGTTCGACTAGTGCGAGGTATCTATGCCCGTTGACTCCGTTTCGCCATTGGAATATCCTACAACCAAATGGTTGTAGATCAGCTCAGCGAAACCGAACTTGACCGCCTCTTCCAGGCGTTTTCCGATGCCACGCGTCGGGACATCGTCCGTCGGGTAACGGTCGGGGAGTATTCGGTGTCCGGTTTGGCAGCCCTCTACGCCATGAGTTTTGCCGCCGTTCAAAAGCACGTGGCGGTGTTGGAGCGCGCGTCGCTTGTAACGAAGGAGAAGCGTGGAAGGGAGCAGATCGTGCGGGGCAACCATGATGGCTTGCAGAAAGCCCGTCAGCTGCTCGATGAGTACGAGGCGATCTGGCGGCAGCGCGTCCATCGGATCGCAGACATCCTCGCCGAAAAATAGGAAGGGTTCCGCAATGACGGTTATCAGTTCCATCAAGAATCCCGAAGCGTTGAGCTTGACGCTCGTCGCCGAGTTCGATGCCAGCCCCGAACAGGTCTGGCAAATCTGGGAAGACCCACGCCAGCTTGAGCGCTGGTGGGGTCCGCCCACCTGGCCCGCGACGTTCGAACAGTTCGAGTTCGAGCCGGGCGGGAAAGCCAGCTATTACATGACCGGTCCCGACGGCGAGAAAGCCGGCGGCTGGTGGCGCATCACGGCCGTCCAAGCTCCGAACAGGCTGGAGTTCGACGATGGCTTTGCCGACGAAAACGGAGCTCCCGTCGAGGAGATAGGGGCCGGCCATGCGACCGTGACCCTCGAAGAGATCGGCGACCGCACCCGCATGACGATCCTGTCCACCTTCGAATCAGAAGAGCAGATGAAGAAGATGATTGACATGGGTATGGAAGAGGGAATGCAGGAGGCGGCCGGCCAGATCGACGCGCTCCTTTCCGAGCACTCCCGCGCCTGATTGTTCCGGACGGAGAACACCGGATACGGGAACGACGGCGGGAGGTGACTCCCGCCGTCGTCGTCGCTTTGCGCCCTGAAAGGTCGCTGTTACAGGGACTGCGCGTCGAAGGAGGTGGCCTTGGCCGCGCTGCCATTCAGGCTGACAGTGAAGGTGTTGGGCCCGCTGCAGGTGACCGCAATGCTGGCCTTGGAAGTGTTGTGGCGCACCGAGAAGTCGTGCACCAGCGCGTCCAGCGTGTGGTGGGTGGTTGAGCGGTCCCAAATCTTGAGGGTTACGGAGTCGGCAGTTTCAAACGTCATTGTTCAGTGCTTCCATTCATGAATCCGGATATCCGGCTATCGCGCCAGTGCGAAAGCCGCCGTACAAGCCTTTCCATAGTGCACAGCGAGGCACGGACTGCTCAAGCCAGAACGGCGTTTGTTGCTAGTGAGACTCATCACAGCGGTGTCTAGTGGGATGCAAGCTGCAGTGCGCCAAAGACCGGATCCTGGTTAAGGACCTGCAAATAGTCGAAGCCCCGAGCGGCAAGGGCTATGCGCATGGCTGTCTGCAAGGTGGGCTGGTTCATCCCGAGGCCTCCACCGAGGACAATTGGCCCCTCGATGTTCAGTTGCTCAGCGCATTTCGCCGCCAACGAGGCAAGATCGGCGCCTGCCTGGAGGATCATGTCCAAGGAGGCGGTATGCCCCGAGGCCGCGCACTCGAAGACAATCGGAGATTTGGAAGCCCAAAACTCGCGCCCCGCGTCTCCATGGAAGAGGGCAATCAAACCCTCCGGGCCGAGGAGTCCACACGATTTCACAAGCGCGGTCGTCAACTCGTCGGGGCGTAGCCCGTTGTTCATGCGTTCGAGGCTGTACCTCACCGCTTCACGACCGAACCAGTAACCGCTGCCTTCATCGCCAAGCAAGTAACCCCAGCCGCCCGCACGCGCTTCGTCCTCGCCGTTGGTGCCCCAGGCCGCCGATCCGGTGCCGGAGATCACTGCGATTCCAGTGCCGAATCCTGCGGCAGCCAGCAGAAGGCGCGTGTCATGGACAACGGAGACGACGGCGTCGGGAGCCAACGGCTGGATCAGTTCCTTCAGTGCGTTCGCGTCTTCGGCGGTGTCGATCCCTCCGGAACCAACCACCACCCGTGCAACGGACTCGCCCTGGAGGGTGGCGAAGACACCCTCCAGGGCGGTGCGGGCTTGGGCGCGGCTCACGTTCTGGACATTGGCGCTACCGCCGGAAGTATCGGCAACGGCGGTGCCATTCAGCCATTTGATGCCGCGCGTATTCGAACCTCCGATGTCCAAACCTACGACTGCGCCCATGGTGCCGGGATGTGTCACTGGAATGTCCCTTCTGCCGTTGAGAGCGTTGGTGCAAATTCGGCGGGCGGCATGATGCTGTTGTGCCTGATTCCAACCCCTTGCAGCACCGGATACCGCGACCATGCGTCGAGTCCCGGACCTTCAGCACCATCAACCGTGGACGCGACGCGGAAGGTATGGCTCTCGCCAGGCAGCAGCGAAATACATTGTTCGGAGACTGTCGCGTTCGGGTCTAACCGGTCCGCTTGCAGAACCACATCGCGCACGATGGTCTCCGCGGTGACAGTCACTTCAATGCCGTCGGGGATTCTTGTTGCCCAGGCGGTGATCCTCGCTGGCTCCTTGATGCGGTCCCTGTCCTCGGCGTAGAAGTGGAGGATCCGGTCCTCGTGCCCGAGTCCTTCGCCGCGCGCCACGAGGACATCGGTCAAGGGTTGCCCGGTCTCGCTCAGATCATGCGGGAGGCCGATTTCGGTCTTGCCGCGGGGTTCGACGTCGAACACGAATTGATGCGACGCCTCCAGTCGGATGACCGGCGGGACAGCCTCCGCGGACGGAACCGTGCCGAGGCGTTCCACGGTGAGGGTCCCCGTCCAGGACTCTGCGGAATCGTTGACCAGAACGACGGCGAGCCCGTCGCCGCGGCGCTGTACGGTCGCCAGTCGCGGCCGGTAGGCCTCACGGATTGCGTACCACAGCGGTTTCAGCTGACTGTATCCATCAATGGCGGCCCAGGATGTGACGGGCCAACAGTCGTTGAGCTGCCAGACAATGGAGCCGGCGCATACGGGCCAGCCGGCACGGAAGTGTTCGATGCCGAACCGGATCGCGCGGGCTTGGTTTACCTGAGTGAGAAAGTGCCACTCCTGGAAATTCGTCGGCTCAGGAAGATGCGCGGAGAGTCCTCTCTGCAGCTTCCTTGTTCCGTCTTCGGCCTTTTGGTGCTGGCGGAACGCCGAGGATTCGAGGTCCAAATCGCCTGGCTCGAGGACGCGGGTGAGGGTGGACCAGTTGGGGGGACCCTGGAATCCAAATTCGGAAACGAACCGTGCATTCCACTCCGCGTAATGCGAGTAGTCCTCTTGGTTCCAGACATCCCAGATATGCACGTTCCCGTGTCTCGGATCGTTCGGATGAAGTTCGGGATCTCCGGAATATGGGCTGCCGTTCCAGTACGGGCGGGTGGGATCCAACTCTGTTACGAGGGCAGGCAAGAGCTCCGAATAGTAGCCCCATCCCCACTTTCGGCCGTTGAGCAGGGGCTTCCAATCCCAATCCCAGAAACCCCAGACGCATTCATTGTTTCCATTCCAAAGCACCAGGCTGGGGTGGCTCATGAGCCGTGCGATGTTGTCCCGGACCTCGCCGGCGACTTCCTCGGAGAGCGGCCCGTCTTCCGGGTATCCGGCGCACGCAAAGAGGAAATCCTGCCAGACGAGAATCCCCATGCGGTCGCAAAGTTCGTAGAAAGTGTCCGACTCATACACCCCACCGCCCCACACTCGGAGCAGGTTCATGTTTGCCGCAGTGGCCTGCGAAAGTCGCTGCCGGAGCTGCTCGTGGGTGATGCGTGATGGGAAGCAATCGTCGGGGATCCAGTTGGCACCCTTGACGAAAATGTCGAGCCCATTGATGGCAAAGACAAAGCTGGTTCCGGCCTCGTCTTGTTCGGTTTTGAGCTCGAATTGCCGGAATCCGATGCTCTTCGACCATGCGTCAAGGTGGTGCCCATCCGCGTCCAGCGTCACCGTTAGCGCGGAGAGTGGCTGGGCGCCCATATCGTGGGGCCACCACAGTTCCACATTCTCAAGATCCACGACCACCCGGGCCTTGTGGGATCCCTCCGGAATGGAAATCGATTCGGTCTTGTCCAGAATCGCGACCTTGAGTCCGAGTTCGCCTGAAACGCCTGGCGCCCGCACAACCTCTACATCCACTTCCACACGAGCATGTCCACTGGTGGCGAGTTCTCCGCGGCCGGACCCGGGCGCAGGGGTAGTGGTGACGGAGGGGCGGACTGATTCCAGCCGCGCCGCCCCGTACCTTCGGATGCTCACAGGTTTCCACGGTCCGGCCGTCACCAGGTTCGGGCCCCAGTCCCATCCGAAGTTGCAGGCCGACTTCCGCACGTACTGGAATGGCTCCGGATTGCCGTTGGGTTGATCTCCCGCAGCCGCCCGGACTTGTTCGGCATAGTCGCGCACGTTCTTGAAGGTCAACGCCAAGTCATTGGCACCGGGCCTGACGACATCGGTAACGTCCACAACATAGCGGCGGTGTTGGTTGTACGTATGTGCGAGGTCTTGCCCGTTGACCCGGATCACGGCGATGGTGTCGAGGCCGTCGAAGACGAGCTCCGTCCGCCGGACTTCGTTGCCGTCGTGGTTGAAGGTTGTGGAGTATTCCCACTCGCTCCGGCCTACCCAATGTTGGGACTCCTCGTTTTGGCCCGCATAGGGATCCGGAAGGTGGCCATGATCCATAAGTACGGTGTGGACAACCGAAGGGACCGTTGCAGCAAGCCTCCAGCCCATGGCCCCGGACGGTGCGCCCGGGGCCGGAGCGGTCACTCTCAAGGCCCATCCCCTGGCGAGGTTGGTGGTTTCAATCATGGTGTGTGCCTTATCAATCGAGCATCTGCTGCCAAGGGTGGGTACGGTGTCGGGCTGGAAGTGGTTAGCCCTGGTCTGCGCGGTAGAAGTACATCTCCCGCGATCCGGAAGGGGCATCCCAGCCTTGGGCGAACATCCAGGTTCCACCGAACTTCATCAGGCCGCCCCAAGCCAGGGACCCTCCACGGTGCATCGCCTTCTGGGTGAACGGCTGGCTCACGTCATAGAGCGCCTGCGCAGCGGAGAATTGGCCGTCCGCGTCGCCGTAGAAGAAGTCCAGCACCAGCTTGCCGCCGTCGCCCCCGGTGCCGTCGCCGTCGTCGACAATCGCGCAGGCGACTTCGTGCAGCGAACCGCCCAGCGGACCAAGATCCAGGTACTCCTGCGGCTCAAACGTCCAGTTCACCATGTCGGTGGACCGTCCCACATGCGTGGTTCCGCCGCAGCCCTCGGACAGGTACATCAGGTAGTCGCCACCGATCTTGACGGCTTCGCCCCGGGCGTTTCGGGGGATGACGGCCCCCTTGGCCCAGAACCGTGAAACCTCGTAGGGGACAGCCAGCCCGAGCTTTTCCCAATGGATCAAGTCGTCGGACACCGCAACATTGATGTCGCAGCCGACGTCGCCAAGGGGATAGACATCCGGGTCCTGGCCGTCCCGCTCCTCGCTGCGGTCGATTGTCCAGATCCCGTTGTAGAACATGTAGTAGCGGCCGTTGGCCTGGTACACCTTGGGATCTTCGCAGCCAAGGATCTCATTGTCCTGCGTTGGGTAGATCACGGGATTGGACGGGCTGTCCTGCCACCCGGTTTCGGGATCGTAGACGGCGACGCCGATACGGCTGGAGACGGATTCCTTACGCGGGGATGCGCGGTAGAAAAGATAGAGCTTGCCGTCGCGCTCCATGACGGAGGGATTGAAGATTGAATCCGCGGTCCAGCCGATGCCGGTTGGATCGGCCCAGTCCTGGACCTGC
Source organism: Arthrobacter sp. SE2 (assembly GCF_058244265.1). Taxonomy (NCBI): domain Bacteria; kingdom Bacillati; phylum Actinomycetota; class Actinomycetes; order Micrococcales; family Micrococcaceae; genus Arthrobacter; species Arthrobacter sp. SE2. The sequence goes on from NZ_JBZAYA010000025.1 coordinate 26,837, forward strand.
CGGAACGTCAGGGAATCGTCCTTGCGGAACGGACCCACCGCCCACTTCGGGTGCTCAGGATACTCGGCGGAAAACTGATCGGTGGAAATGGTGTCGGTCAGCGGATTGCTGAATGTGAGCGCTCCCTCGTAGCTGTGGAGGAGGGCTTCCGTGGTGATTTTCTGCATGGTTCTTCCTGTGGTGACTTGCGAAGGCTGGGAGCCGGTGGGGACTAATTGCGGACCAGGGTCACCCAGGTGAACCCACCCGGGGCTACAGTGACGCGGCCGGAGTGGTCTGCGCCGTTCTGGTCTGGACCTGGTGTGACGGGCTGGCCGGAAGCGTCAAAGGCCTGCTGGCTCAAATGGAACCCTTGGGGCATGTCCACTTTTCGATCGGTGCTTCCCGACGCGGCGCTGATGTACAGAGTTGATTGGCCTCCGGGGCCGGAGACGGAAACCGAGGAAATCTGCGGCTGCAGCAGCACGCCGTCGATCGACACGTCGCTTCCGGCCTTGGCGGTCAGGCTGGCCTGCCCTGCCGGTATTGCGTGGTCAAGGGAGAACGGGAAGAGCTTGCCCGGAGCCGCCGTGATGCCTTGCTCACCGGCGCCACCGTTGGGCGTGGTGCCGAGGAAAGTGCTCCCGGATGTCCACGACGTGGTTCCGGCGGCTTCGGGGCGCTGGTTCACGATCGGGTATGCGTTCCGGGCCTGGTCCGAGACCGGGACTGTGATCTTCAGGGTGCCGCCCGCGTTGAGGGCGACGTATGCGCCGCCGGACCAGTTCGCCTCACCGGTCCATGCGGAGGCAGGCTTGACGACTGCGCCGCCGGTGATGGTCCCGGTTTCGGCTTCGGCCACCTTGAGCCCGTCCGTCCCCACGGTGCTGCTGATCCCCAGGGCCTTGGCCTTGAGTTCCGGATTGGCGTCCAAGGCGAGCATGGACAACAACGTGTGGATGGTGGATTCCGCCCCGGAGTTGGGGTTGACACGGCCGTCGGTTTCGATGCCATCGATCGCGGTGCCTGTTGCCGGGTTGTAGGCAGGCTTTCCACTGCGGTTGGCACCGAAGTACCAGCCCGCAGCAACCGCCGCGACGTCCAGCAGGCCCGGAGCATTCGCAGCCTTGGCGGTCGCCACGAGTCCTTCGACACGTGAGTCCACGCCGTAGGCTATCTGTGCCTCACCCGGGGTCGGGCTCCAGGCATTGTCCGGTCCGCCCGCGGCGAGGAGCTGTGGAGTGAATTGGGCGGAGTCCTTCACGGCGGCGGTCAGCAGGTCAGGCCGATGCAGTACCGGGGACGCATTCGCGACGGCGGCCGCGGCCATTCCGCCCCAAGCGTGCCACAGGGTTCGGGACTGGTTCCACGGAAGAATCGCGCCGAAGGGCCACTGCTGAACCGATCCCGAGGACATCCCGGCGACACCTTCGGTGAGCTGGCTCAGCGCGGTAGCGGCAGCGCCGTCGTCGGGCGCGGCTTTTGAGTAGGCGGAGAGTCCGAGCACGGCTTCCGCCGAGGCATCCGCCCCTCCGGTGATGAGCCAGGCGGGGACCTTCGCGCCGTCGGCAATGTCGTACTTCCCGTACTTGGCGAGGGACTGCTTGTTCAAGGATCCGACGGCGAGGTCCAGCCTGGACTGCAGGAACGCCGCGAACTGGGGATCGGCAGACTTGAACGCCGCATACCCTTCCCCGAGCGCCCACACGGTCCGGGCCAGCCAATAGGACTCGGCTGAATCGCTGGGGTCGGGAAGTTCCACAGGCTTGGCGCTTGGCGTCAGTGTGCCATCGGCTTGCTGCCACAAGACCACGTTGCCGGCATTGGACCCGGAAGATGTCTGCAAATACGTCAGCTCACGCAGCATGTCGAAGGCACGGGTGCGGCTCGAGACGTCACCGGTCTGCTGCCAATGGCGCAAGTAGACGACGGCGGTGCGGGCGATGTCGTCCGCGTTGAAGGCCCCCTGGCTCCAGTAACCCGTGGTTGCGTCCTTGGAACCTCCTCCTACCCGCGTGTAGCTCCCGTCCGCATTCTTGTTGGCGTACGTCCACGGTGCTTGTGCTGCGGGATGTTCACCGATCTGGTACGTCGTGTGGCCATCCACGGCGTGCAGGGGAACGGTGTCCAGCAGGAAATTCAGGTGGGACAGATTGGTCAACGGCGCCTGCGACGCCGTGCCCGGCGCCTGCGACGCCGTGCCCGGCGCCTGCGACGCAGCGGCCGGAACCGGCTGCGTCGCTGAGGCCACGCCTGCCCCGGCCAGGAGCATCGACAGCGTTGCAACAACTGCGACCGGGGCGGATTTCAGCCGTGCATAAACAAGGGGAGGTGTCATGTCTAACTCCTAGGGGCATGGAAGAAGGGTTGGACTACTGAAGCGGGGTGCCGCCTAAGGCGCAGTCCGGTCCTAGGCGCGGTACCGCTTTTAGACGCGGTCCAGGCGTGCCACGCCGATCTTCGAATCAGCCATGCCATAGAAGACGAACAGCTCCTCGCCGATCTTCTCTATTGCCGTGGGGAAAACGACGTTGGGGACGATGCCTGAGATCTCGTCTTCCGTTTCCGGTGCCAGGAGCGGCTTGTCGCTTCGGGCGATCACGATGGAGGGATCGTCACTGTCGAGGATCATCGCAGCGGCGGTGTAGTTGACGTTCTGCTGGTGGTCGAAGGCAGACTTTTCCATCGACCCGGAGACGCCGTGGTAGATCAGGAGCCAGCCCTCGTCGACCCGGATCGGTGCCGGTCCGCCGCCGATCTTGAGTTCTTCGAAAGGAAACTCGCTCAGGGCCACGAGTTTGTGCTTGCGCATGTGGACGAGGTTGCGGATGTCCTTCTCGACGTCGGCAACTGCGACGTATGAAATCCAGATACCCGGGCGGTTGTCATCGAGGCCGGCCGGCAGGTGCTCGCCTTCGCCTTCGCGGATCCAACCCAGGTCCCACATGGGGCGGTGCAGCAAAGCGTAGGAGGGAACGCCGTCGGGATCGTTGACCGGTTCCGGGAAGAACACTGCGTCCTTGTTGGCGAACAAATTCAAGTCCATGGACAAGTCGGCCTGGTACTCGAAATGGCAGGGCCCCAGTCGGTCCCACGTGCGCAGGTCTTCGGAATGGGCGAAGGCCAGGCGGGGACCCAGCGGTCCGTAGGCAACATAGGTCATCAGGTGGCGGCCGAGGGACGGTACCCAGGTGACGCGGGGATCTTCCGTTCCCGCGTTGTTGAGGCCCCGTTCCCACCCTTCGTCCGGTGCCAGGACAACGCCCTGGCGTTCGACGCCGGACGGGACGCCGTCGTCGCCGATGATCACCTTGGCGAGCCCGACGCGGGAGACATTGCCCTTAGCCACGAGGCGCGGCAGGAGGTACAGCTCGCCGTCGGGTCCGCGGCCGCTGGCCGGGTTGAGGACGCCTTCGGCTTCGAATTCGTTCCCGTCCTCCGGGGTCATGATGACGCCGGCGCGGGTGAGGGTGAACGGGACGGTGGGGAGTGCTGAAGTTGAGGAAGTCATAGAGCTTAGCCCTTTACGCTTGATCCGATATTGGTGGAAATGAATTGGCGCTGGAAGAAGATGAACAGTGCGACGGCGGGGGCCGCGAGAACGCAGGCACCGGCAAGGATGGCGCCGAACGGGTTGGATGCCGTGGCGGCGATGTTCGAGATGTAGTTCGCCAGGGAGACGGCGAGAGGCTGAATGGCTTGGTCCTTGGTGACGAGGAACGGCCACAGGAACTCATTCCACGGGCCGATGAAAGTCAGCAGGACTGCCGTGACAATCGCGGGCCGGACCAAGGGGATCGCGATCTGCCATAGGATCCTCAGTTCGCTGGCTCCGTCGATGCGGGCGGCCTCGAACAAGGTGGAGGGCAGCTGCATGAAGTACTGACGGAAGACGAACACTGCGGTGGAATTGATCGCGAACGGCAGGATCATGCCCAGGTACGTGTCCGCGAGTCCGTAGTCTCGCACGATCATGACGTACAGCGGGATGAGCAGGAGCTGGAACGGAATCATCTGCACCAGCAGCGTCATCCCGAAGACAAACCCTTTACCGCGGAATTGCATCTGGGCGAGCGCGTAGCCCACCAGGAGCCCGAACACTACTGTGAAGAAGATGACGCCGCCGGTGAAAACACCCGAGTTGACCAGGCCTTTCAGCAGGTCGATCGAGTTGTTGATGTTGCTGTAGTTCTCGCCGGTGATGTTTGCCGGGCTAGGGAACGCTCCGCCCACGGAAGTGTCCGGGGAAGTCTGCAGCGAGCCGATGAACATGTAGTAAAACGGGAAGAGGAAGACGAAGGCTCCAAGGGCCAGCAGCAAGAAGCTGCCCACGCCCAGGTTCTTGCGCTTGGCCACGGAACTGCCCTTGCGGGAGGCCGCCGATGCGGGTGCCGGGGCTTCGGAGGCCGCTCTTTCGGAAGCGCCGGCACGTGGCCGGCGGGCGTCGTCGTCGTCGTCGTTCCTGAGAGGCGCTTTATTGAAAATCGACACGTCAGTCCTCCTTCCCGCCTACGAGGCGTTTCTGGATCAGGGCGATCAGCAACACGCCGATCACTAGCACCACACCCAGCGCTGCTGCCACATCGGGATTCCCCTGCAGGATTCCCTTCTGGTACATCAGGAACACCGGCGAGGTCGAGGCGCCGTCCGGCCCGCCTCCGCCCGTGAGCAGATAGGGCTCGGTGAACAGGTTCGCTCCGGTAATGGTGGCGAGCAAGGTCACCAGCACGCTGGCCGAGCGCACTCCCGGAACGGTGATGTTCCAGAACTGGACCCATTTGTTCCCGCCGTCCACCGAGGCGGACTCGTAGAGCTCGTCCGGGATGTTCTGCAGCGCGGCCAGGTAGAGCAGGATGAAGAATCCCAATTGCTTCCAGGTCACGTACAAAGCAACCGTTGGCATTGCCAGCCAGGAGTTCGTCAACCACGAGGGGTTCGGGGCCAGCGGCCCCAGAATGGCGTTGACCAGCCCGTTCTGCTGGAACAGGAACAGCCAGACCCCGACGACGGCGACGCTCGCCGTGACGTACGGGACGTAGTAGCTGACCCGGAAGAAGGTCTTGAGCCGCGTCACGCGGTTCAAAGCGTTGGCCAGGACCAAGGACAGTCCTACGGTCAACGGCACGTTGATGATCAGGAATATGCCGATATTGGCGAAGGAACGCTGTACTTCAGGATCGGACAGGACGTTGATGTAGTTGTCCAACCCCACGAAGGGACGGTCAACCTGGACGCCCGGAGCGGTGAAGAAGAACTGGTGGAAGGAGATGTAGACGGCGTACCCCAGGGGATATGCCAACACTCCAAGGACGAAGATGACGTAGGGGGCGCTGAACAGCAGTCCCAGCGGCTGGCGGCCCAGGAAGTTCTTGCGTTTCCTGGGCGCCTGCCGCTGGTCCACGGTCCGCCCGGCAGTGTCTCCCGTAGCGGGACCCCCAGCTGAGCGAAGTGACATGGGGATTCGCCTGCTACTTCTGGGCTGCCAGTTGGTTGATCTTCTCAGATGCACCCTTGAAAGCGTCGTCGATGCTCTGGTTACCGAAGATCACGGACTTGCTCCAAGCGTCACGGAAGGTCTGCCAGATCTGGACTGAGTTGGAGACGTTGGGGACTTCCACGGTGCGTGCGGCTTCGTCGGCGAAGGTCTTGTAGGCCGGGTTCTGGCTGAAGTAGTCCGCGTACGTGGTGGCCAAGTCCTTGCGCATCGGCATCTGGCCGGTACCGGAGAGGAGCTTGCCGTCTTGTTCCTTGCTGGTGGCGAACTTCATGACCTCCCACGCGGTGCCTTGGTTCTTGCACGAGGAGTACATGGCGATGTTCTTGGCGTCAGAGAAGGTGGAGCCGTTGGTCTGGGCTTGAGTGCCCGGGACCGGGACCGTGCCCCAGTTCACCTTGCCCTTGTAAGCGGCGACGGCCCAGGGGCCCGCGAGGGACATGCCGGCCTTGCCGTCTGCGAAGGAGTCACCCTTGTACGCTTCCTTGGAAGCCAGGTTCTCCTTGTAGAGGGTCTGGAACATCGTGGCGACCTGCTTGCCTTGATCGCTGTCAAAGGTGGACTTGCCGTCCTTAAGCAAGGTGGTGCCACCCGAACTGGCTGCATAGAACGGGTAGAAGTCGAACCAGGGCTGGTAGAAGTCGCTCGTGGGCGAAGGCCACACGGCGTTGGCAACCGCGCCGGACTTCACCAGAGTGCGGGCAGTATCCAGGAACTCAGACTGCGTGGCAAGCTTGGGGTTTGCCGGGTCCAGTCCGGCCTTCGCGAAGACGTCCTTGTTGTAGAAGAGGACCACCGGGTTGGACTTCCACGGAAGCTGGTACATCTTGCCGTCGGAGGACTTGTACTGGTTGGCGAGATCGCCGGTGCGGTCCTTGATGTACTGGGCGCCGTCCGGGAAGGAGTCCAGCGGGACCAAGCCACCCTGCTTCTGGAACTGCGGAACCGCCACCGGAGCCGTGTTGAAGACCAGGCAGGGAGCGTTGCCGGCGGTAATTGCTGCCCCGATGACCTCTTCGGAGCTCTTGCCCGCCGGTATTTCCTGTGCATCGACTTGCTGGTCCGGGTGGGCAGCGTTCCATGAGGCCACCATGTCCTTGCCCCATTTCACCTCGAACTCGTTGTTGGAGTACCAGATCTTGATGGGACCCTTGGCCGTGGTGGCAGAGTTCGCTCCAGAGGCCGTGCCGCTGGAGGCGCCTCCACCGCATGCGGCCAGGCCGGCTCCGATAACGGCAATAGCGGTAAGGGAGAGGACTCTCGAACTAATTTTTCCGTGCTTCATTGCAACTCCTTTTGCGGGTGAAAACTGAATATGCGGTGGCGACATTGCCTTCAAACGGGAATGGCAAATAACCCCACCCAATTGCGGGTAAATCTGTATTCGTAAGGATTAGTTATTCGGCGTGCCGGGGGCAGGCCCGGTGGAGGCGCGGACTACCAGCTTCGGGGAGGGCAGATAGACGTCTTCCGCAGGTCCTCCGCCGAGGAGGCTCAGTAACTGCTGGGCGGCAACACGGCCCCAGAGCAACGGATCGGCCGGGACAGTGGTCAACGGAGGGTTGAGGTACCTGGCGAGCTCGGTGTCGTCGTAGCCCGTGATGGATAAATCACCCGGAACAGCCAGTCCGAGGGACTGGGCGTAGGACTGTCCGGCAGTGGCCATTAGGTCGTTCGCGTAGATGATCGCCGTGGGCCGCTGGGCCGAGCGAAGCAGTTCCGCAGTAGCCGCCAATCCGCCGGCTGCCGTGAAGTCCGCCTCAATGAAGGAACCGGCCTCGAGCCCGGCTTTCGACATGGCATTTTGCCAAGCCAAGCGCCGGCTTCGGCCGTGAATGTAACTCTGCGGTCCGCCCACGTGCCCGATTTTGGTGTGTCCCAGCGAAACGAGGTGTTCGACGGCGGCCGCGATGCCTTCGGTGTCGTCCATGCAGACAGCAGGGAACGGCGAGGGGGTTTCGGGCCGGTTAAGGGTGACGGCCGGAATCTTGAGGCTCTTCAACAAAGCGATCCGGGAGTCATCAACCCTCATGTCCGTAAGGATGACGCCGTCCACGCGGCTGTCGGCAGCCAGCTTCCGATAGCCCAGCTCCTCGGCGTCGGCGCTGGCGGCGACCGTGAGGACCAAGACGTATTCGTGCTCAACCAACGTGGTCTCGATCCCGGCGATGAACGCGGGGAAGAAGGGGTCCGTTCCCAAAAGTCGAGGGTCCCTTGCCACAACCAGCCCGACGGCGAAGGCCTTGGCCGAAGACAGGCTCTTGGCGCGAAGATTCGGCTTCCACCCCAGTTCCCTGGCTACCCTGAGAATGCGCTCCCGGGTCTCATCACTGACGCCGGGCTGCCCATTCAACGCGTACGAGACGGCACCCTTACTCACGCCGGCTGCCTGCGCAACGTCGTTGATGGTCACTGTCATGTTTGCCTCATTGCCACTTGGTGATTGGGGTCACTGAACCGGTTTTGTTATCTCTACTGAACCGGTTCAGGGGGCCATTGTCAAGAGCAAACAAGAAATTGGTGGGTTCTAGGCAGCCGCCGATACTGGCGGCAGCTCCGACGAAAATGGCGGCCGCCCCGTCATCGGGACGGCCGCCAGTATCAATAAGCTGCAGGCGCTACTGCTCTGCGTCTGCCGCAGCAGCCTTTTTGGCGTCCTTCTCTGCGCGAAGGGCCTCGGCCTCGTGTTGCTCCTCGGCCTTTTCCTGGCGGATGACCACCGCCAGGAGCTTCTCCATCTCTTTCGCAACGCCAGCGGCGGAGGCTGGGTTCTGCCCGGTCACCAACCGCTCGGAGACAGCGACCTTCTCTGCGAAGACGTCGGCGAACACGTGGATCGCGCCCTGTTCCTTGAGCCGGTCGGCAAGGAAGAACGGGATGACCTTGTCCATACCTGCGGCAACTTCTTCGTCGTTGGTGAATGCCGCCACTTCCCGGCCCCCGATGAGCCGGAACCCGTCGGCCAGGTCCACGTTCACCAAACCCGCCGGTCCGTGGCAGACAGCGCCAACCACACCACCGGCGTCGTAGACGCTCGCAACCAGGTTCTGCAGGCCTTCGCTGTCCGGGAAGTCCCACATTGTGCCGTGGCCTCCCACAAGGAAGACTGCGTCGTACTGGCCAGCATCAACGACGTCCACGCGGGCCGTGTTGTAGAGTCCGGCGCGCGTAGTCTCGTCCGTCGTGAAGGCAACCTGGATGGGATCCTGAGGGTCCACTTCATCCTGCGGAGGCTGGCCGCCCTTGATGGATGCGAAGTCGACGAAGTGTCCGGAATCCTTGAAGACCTTCCAGGGATGTGCAGCCTCGGCCACGTTGTAGCCGGTCTTCTTTCCCGTATCGCCGAGTTCGGAAACGCTGGTCAGTACCATGAGGATTTTCTTCATGAGATGCTCCTATCGTCCCCATCCACCCTACGCCTTGGCCAAATTCGGCCCCGCCCCCGGCGCTGTAGCACCCAAGGGACAGGACTCAGCAGCCCTCGAAATCCGTGAGCACCTTGACCTTGTCGGCCGACGCCGAGGCCGGGTCGAAGGCATAGCCGAGCCATTCACGTGCCAACCTGCTGGCTAGTTCCACCCCGACTACGCGCTGACCCATGGTGAGCACCTGGCAATCATTGGACAGGATGGACCGCTCCACGGAGAAGGAATCGTGGGCCGTGGTGGCGCGTATGCCGTCCACTTTGTTCGCTGCGATGGCCACGCCGATTCCAGTTCCGCAGAACAAGATGGCCCGGTCTGCATGGCCGTCCCGGATGAGTTCACCAGCCTTGATCCCGACGTAAGGGTATGGCGTGGTGAAGTCCTCCGGGGAGTCGCTGCGGTTGACGCCAATATCGATGATTTCGCTGACCCGGGGATCGTCCCGCAGGTCCGCCATGATCCGGTCTTTGTAGTCCACGCCTGCTTCATCGGCGCCCAGGATGAGTCGGAAACCCAAGGTCTGTCCTTTCGTGGTCATGCGATCGCCCCGGCGTGCTTGCCGGTAGTAGAGCCGGTGCCCGTGTTCTCAGGGCGGACAAGGTGCGGGCCCATGACTGTGAAGATCATTGCCAGCGACGTGGCTCCGGGGTCGGCTGTGCCCACGCTCTTCTCGGCGAGCGGCCGGGCCCGTCCTTTGAGCGGCCGGAGAGAAGCCGTGGCTTGCGCAGCCGAGGTGGCCGCTGCGGCAGCCTCAGCCCAGGCAACATCCGGAAGGACACCCTCGGAGGCGCGCTTGCTGAAGGTGTCGGCGAAGGGGAGTAGGGCATCGACCATGGTCTTGTCGCCGATCTCGGCCTTGCCCAGATCAGTGATCCGTGCAGCGAACGCCGTCACGGCCGCGGCAAGTTCAGCCGGTTCCGGCGCCTCGTCATTGCCAAGCGATTCGCCGAATGCCCGGAGGCCCGCGCCCCACAGGACGCCCGACGTTCCGCCGGCTTTATCCGCCCAGGCGTCGCCGGCGGCTGCCAACATATCGCCGGCTCCGGCGCCATTGGCCAGGGCCTTCGCAGCTGCGGCAGCGGCGGCGTCGATTCCGCGGACCATCCCGCGGCCGTGGTCGCCGTCGCCCGCTACCGCGTCCATGTCTCCAAGGTGGGATTCGGCGTCGTGCAGTGCTTTCCGGGCCGCCTCGAGCGCGTCTGCGCAGCTCGCGGCGTAGTTGCGCGAGTCGAGGGTCGCCGCAAACTCTACGGCGAGAGGGCCGCCGTCGAACGCTTCCTCCGCAAGCTGGCCCCCCGTCAACAGCGCCGCGTTGCCGCGCCGGTAAGCGGGCGTTTCAGCCGGCGCCGTCCACAGCGGTTCGAGTTCCTCGTCGAGCCAGGTGATGGTGAGGGAAACGCCGGACATGTCCAGGCTCGTGACCAGTTCGCCGACCTCCGGCATGACCAAGGTGTACCCGGCTGCGCGCAGCAACGGAGCCACGGTCAGCCACAGGACGAAGAGTTCTTCGTGCTTGGTGGAGCCGAGTCCGTTGAGGATGACCGCGATGCGGTTGCCCGCTCCGTGCGGGGTCTCCGCCAACAGCCGCGCAACGAGCTCCTGGCCGAGTTCCTTGGCCGGCGGAAGATCGGTGTCGAACAATCCGGGCTCGCCGTGGATGCCCAGACCGAGTCCCATCTGCTTGTCCTTGAGCGTGAACAGTGGCGCTTCGGCGCCGGGGAAGGTGCAGCCGTGGAAGGCGCTGCCAATGGTGCGGGTCAGGCTATTGGCCTTCCGGCCCAAGCGCACGACGTCGGCGAGCCCGGCCCCCGCTTCGGCGGCGGCGCCCATGACCTTGAAGACCGTGAAGTCGCCCGCGATGCCGCGGCGTTTGGCGGATTCCGACGGCGGCGCGCTCGCGATGTCGTCCGTCACCAGCACGTTTTCCACGGTGATGCCTTCCGCAGCCAAGCGCTCGCTGGCCATGCCGAAGTTCAAGACGTCCCCGGCGTAGTTGCCGTAAGTGAACACCACTCCGGCACCGCTGTCAGCAGCCTTGGCCACGGAGTAAGCCTGTTGTGCGGACGGCGAGGTGAAGATGTTGCCCACGACGGCGCCGTCGGCCAGTCCCGCGCCGATGAGTCCGGCGAAAGCCGGGTAGTGTCCGGATCCGCCGCCGGCCAGTACTGCGACCTTGGGCTGCTCGGGACGGTGACGGCGCACTGCGCCGCCGGGAACCTGGCGCACCAGGCCGGAGTGGATGTCGCAGAAACCGGCGAGGGCTTCGTCTGCGAAATCGGCGGGATCGTTGAAGATTTTGGTCATCGTGGGCTCTTTCGGCTACGGATGTGGGGACTGCTAGTGGATGTGGCTTCCACCATTGATGTCGATGCTGGTGCCAGTGAGGTAGGCGGATTCCTCGGAAGACAGGAACGTGATGACGGCGGCGATTTCCTCGGTGGTGGCATTGCGGCCCAGGGGGATGCCTGCGTTGATGGCGGCTTCCTGCTCGTCGGTGCTGCCGACGCGGATGTTAGTGTCCACAGCGCCCGGAGTAATGGCGTTCACGGTGACGCCGGTTGCGCCGATTTCGCGCGCCAGCGCCTTGGTGAAGCCGAGAATGGCTGCCTTTGCGGCGGAGTAGGGGACCTTGCCGAAGACGCCGCCGCCGCGCTGGGCGGAGACGGAGGACATGTTAACGATCCGGCCCCAGCCGCTGGCGATCATGTCAGGCAGGAAAGCCTTGGTCACCAGGTAGGTGCCGGTGGCGTTCACGTCCATGATCTTGTGCCAGAGTTCCAGCGTGGTTTCAAGGAACGGCACAGGGGAGGTGATGCCCGCGATGTTGGCGAGGGCGCCGACGGCGGGAAGGGTGCCGGCGCTGATTTCCGCGGCGACTGCGTTGTACGCCGCGTTGACGGAAGCTTCGTTGGCGACGTCGATCTCGTAACCGAACGCAGGGACGTTGAACTGGTTGCCGATTTCCGCTGCGACCTTGGCGGACTTCTCGCCGTCGAGGTCCAGGATCACCACGGCCCAACCGTTACTGGCGTAGCGGCGTGCGGTGGTGATGCCGATGCCCCGGTCCGAGGTTGCCCCGGTGAGGACGGCGGTGCGCTGGATGGTGGTGGTCATGATGCTCCTTGGGTTTGTTGTTGTGAAAGTCAGATGAGGTCTGTGATGAAGCTGGCGGCTTTGGCGGCGGCTGCCGGGCGTTCGTCGTGGGTGACGTCGCGGGTTTCGAGCTCGAGCGAGAAGTGGCCGATGTAGCCGGTGGCTGCCAGCGAGCTGAGTCCGGCTGCAAAGTCCGCGTTGCCGTTTCCGATGCTGAGGTTGATGTTGCCCGGTACCGCGTCCCGCAGGTGGACATGTGCTATCCGGCCCTGATGGCGTTCGATGTACTCGAGCGGGTCTTCGCCTGCGGCGACGATGTGGCTGAAGTCCATGACAATCCCGACGCCGGAGCCCGCCAGCCGCGCGGCGAGCTGTTCGGCGCGTTCCAGGTTCCAGCAGAAACGGAGGAAGTGCAGGGATTCGGTCCAGAGTTCGACGCCGAACTCCTCCGCGCGCTGTCCGGCACCGATGAGCTGGGCTGCGATGGTGTCAAGATCCTCGTCGAAGCTGCGGACCGGATTGTGCCCCAAGGCGCCGCAGGGAAGAACCAAGGCATTGGCGCCGGTGTTGGCGGTGAGGGTCAGGAGCTCATCGAGGTGGCTCTGGCGGGCGGTGCGCTGGCCGGGGTCGAGCACTGCATTGAGGTCGCCTATATCGCCGTTGACCGAGCGGACCCGCAACCCCGAGGCGGCGACCTCCGCAGTCACGGCGGAGACGGCGTCGGAATCAAGATCATAGGGAACGTGATCGCAGACGCCCGGCAGTGCGCCGAGGTCGATTTCCTCAAAGCCCAGGCCATTGATGGTGCGCAATGCCGTGGGTAAATCCTGGTGCCGGAAGCTGATGGACGAGCAACCGAGTCGGGAGTTGAACATCTTCGTTTCCTCCAGTCGCGCCCGAAGGCAGTAGTGATGGGAACCACAGTAGCTAAGTTAACTGTTAACAGTCAACCCTTGAAGTTGACTGTTGACAGAAGTAGATGATGCAAGTCACACTGGCATATCATGTGTTAACAGTCGACAGTGCTGAAGCACCTATGCCTCAGTCGCTCTTCGAAAGGGATTCACCAATGAGCAAAGAAGCTCTGACCATGCGCGGTCCGGTCCACGGCACCAAGGACGCCAGACGCGTCGCCATCGGCTCCGGTGTGGGCGCGGTCATCGAAACCTATGACTTCATCGGCTTCGGCACCGCGGCTGCCCTGTACTTCGGAACGGCCTTCTTCCCCACCGGCGATCCCGTAACCGGTACCCTCGCTGCTTTCGCGACCCTCGGGGTCGGCTTCGCTGCCCGTCCTATCGGCGGCATCATTGGCGGCCACCTTGGCGACAAGCTGGGACGCAAGCCGGTCCTCGTAGCCTCCCTCATCCTGATGGGCGTGGCCACGTTCCTGATCGGCCTTCTTCCCACGTACAGCCAAGTGGGCCTCTTGGCGCCGGCGCTGCTCGTGTTCGTCCGCATCGTCCAGGGCCTGGCCTTCGGAGCCGAGTGGGGCGGCGCCATCCTGATGAGCTACGAGCACGCACCCTGGAAATCCAAGGGAAAGTACACGGGCATCGTCCAGGCCGGATTCCCCGTGGGACTCCTGCTGGCCAACCTGACGTTCCTTGTCAGCGTCCAGCTTGGCGGCGAACTCGCCTGGCGCATTCCGTTCCTCGCCAGCATGGTGTTGGTTGTCGTCGGCTTGATCATCCGCTCCAAGGTCCCGGAATCCCCGGTCTTCGACGAAGTCAAGGAGAGCGGCGCAATCGTGAAGTCGCCCATCGTCGAGGTCCTGAAGACCGACTGGCGCAACATCGTCAAGGGAATCGGCCTCCGCATTGCCGAGACCGCAGGCTACGCCGTCTCCATTACGTACATGATTTCCTACCTGAACGGCCAGCACTTGGCCGATAAGACCCAGACCCTGGTGGCCCTCTGCATCGCTTCGGCCATCGGCATCTTCGCAACCCAGGCCTGGGCGCGGCTGACGGACAGGATCGGACGGCGGCCCGTCTACATTTGGTCCTGCGCCTTTGCGGTCCTCTTTGCCATCCCGATGTTCGTGCTGGTCAACACCGGTTTGTTCATCTTCATCATTGCCACGATCGCCGTCTCCTACGGCGTTTGCCAGAACTCCCTCGCCGGCGCCCAGGGCGCCTGGTTCCCCGAGCTGTTCCAGGCGAAGACCCGTGCCTCCGGTGCTTCACTGGCCTACCAGATCTCGGCCACGATCTCCGGCTTCACCCCCTTCATCACCACCCTGCTCTTCGTCGCCATGGGGTGGATGGGGCCCGCATTGCTCTTCGGCCTGTACGCCGCGATCGGCCTCTGGGCTGCATTGGCTACCCGCGAAACCTGGGGCAAGAAGGAACGCCAGTTGGCCGATGAGGCCACCAAAAGCACTCCCCAGTCGGTGAATGTCTAATGACTGTGGCGCAGGAACAAAACACGGCAGGACGAATCGGAGAAACCGCGATGGAACGCATCGAACGCGTGGGCGCAGCCGCTACCCGGATCCGGCACCACGCCCTCAACATGGGCGAAGTCCAGGGGCAGGGCTATGTCGGCCAGGCACTCGGTGCGGCGGACATGCTCGCCGCGGTGTACGCGGACCAACTCCGCTACCGTGCCAATGATCCCGAGTGGGAGGGCCGGGACCGTTTCCTCCTCTCCACGGGCCATTACGCAATCGGCCACTATGCAGCCCTGGCGGAGGCCGGAATCATTCCCGTCGAGGAACTCGAGAGCTACGGCTCGGACGATTCCCGCCTCCCCATGTCCGGGATGTCGACATACACGCCGGGCATGGAAATCTCGGGAGGGTCGCTTGGCCACGGGCTCTCCATCGCTGTCGGAATTGCCCTTGGCCTCCGGCACCGTGCTCAATCGGAAGAGGGCTCCAGAGCGAGGGTGTACAACTTCCTCTCGGACGGCGAGCTTGACGAAGGGTCCACGTGGGAAGCCGCCATGGGCGCGCACCACCACCAGCTGGGGAACCTCACCGCGATGGTGGACATCAACGCCCTGCAGGCGGATGGCAAGACGGACACCGTCCTCCGGACCGAACCCGTGACGGAGAAGTGGGAAGCCTTCGGCTGGTACACGCAGCGGGTGGACGGGAACGACGTCGGTGCGTTGCTGGCGGCGTTCGACAACGCAGCCGCCCAGGCCGCCGCCGTCGGGCGTCCTTCCGTCATCCTGTGCGACACGCAAGTGGGGCGCGGCGTGCCGCTGCTCGAGGAACGTGAAAAGGCGCACTTCATGCGCATCGAAGAACACGAATGGCAGCTATGCCGCAAGCAACTGACCGCAGGATCCAACGGGAAGGCCGGCCGATGAGCACCGTCACCGCTTCGAAGGGCGCAACCCCCAAGCTGAAAACCTCGGCCATGATCGCGTCCTTCGCGGACCCGGGCCAGAAGACTTGTTCGGCGCCTTTCGGCCACGCGTTGGTGAAGGCCGCCGAGGCTGACCCGCGAATCGTCGGGCTCACCGCCGACCTAGGCAAATACACGGACATGCATATCTTCGCGAAGGCGTTCCCGGAGCGGTTTTTCCAGATGGGCATGGCTGAGCAGTTGCTCTTCGGTGCGGCCGCAGGGTTGGCCGAGACCGGCTTGGTGCCGTTCGCCTCGACCTATTCCGTGTTCGCCGCGCGCCGGGCCTACGACTTCCTGTGCCTCGACATCGCCGAGCCGAACCTCAACGTGAACATCGTGGGCGGACTCCCGGGCCTCACCACGGGCTACGGCCCCAGCCACCAGGCCACGGAGGACATGGCGATTTTCCGCGGCATGCCGAATCTGACCATCGTCGATCCATGCGACTCCGTGGACATCGAACAAGCTGTGCCACAACTGGCCGCCAGTGACGGTCCCACCTACCTGCGCCTCCTCCGTGGCAACGTCCCCACTGTGCTGGACGAGTACGACTACACCTTCGAACTCGGCAAGGCGAAGGTGCTTCGGGGTGGCAACGACGTTGTGTTCGTCTCCAGCGGGTTGATGACCATGCGTGCGCTACAGGCAGCGGAGGCGCTCGCCGCGCACAATGTGGACGTCGCCGTCGTGCACACACCCACCATCAAACCGTTCGACGCCGCCACCGTCCTGGCGGAACTGAACACCGACCGCCTGGCCGTCACGCTGGAGAACCACAGCGTGGTGGGCGGCTTGTTCGAAACCGTGGCCTCCGCCGTGGTCACGGCCGGGCTGGGCAAGCGCGTGGTGCCCGTGGCGCTTCCGGATGAGTTCCTCGACGCCGGCGCGCTGCCTACCCTGCACGAGCGCTACGGATTGTCGGTACAACGGATCGTGGCGAAGGTCCTGGCGGAACTCGGCTGAGCCTGGTAATTCCTTGCCAGGAGCGCGGAGCAGGCGTGGGCCGGTTCCGCGCTCCTGCCGTAAGATCAACAGTTAACACACCGACTGTAAACAGTCGACCACTGACATTGAGGACGGACAAGATGGCCGGAGCAACAGCACCCCTTCTGGGACTGGAAAAGAAGAGCCTCCGCGAGCAGGCGCTCTCCGCCCTGCGTACCGCCATAACGAGCGGCGAGTTGGAACCTGGACGGCACTTGGTGGAAACCGAGCTGTCGGACATGCTCCAGATCAGCCGCGGAACGCTCCGGGAAGCCTTGCGACAACTTGAGCAGGAGGGCCTGCTGTCCGCTGGTCCGCGCGGCCGGCTCTCCGTCCGCCACCTCGATGCCAAGGAAATCCGCGATATCTACTCGGTGCGGGCCGCCTTGGAATCCCTCGCCGCGCGTACGCTCTGCGAGTTGCCGGACCGCCAACAGGTGATCACTTCTCTGCGCTCCGCCATCGACGCCATGGCCGCCGCCGCCAAGGGAAGCCTCGAGGAACGGATCGAGTCCGACCTGGAATTCCACCGCACCATGTGCCGCCTCACAGGAAACGAGACCCTGCTCCATTCCTGGGAATCTCTGGAGGGATCCATCCGGATGTCCATCATGTTCGCCGGCCTTGAAAAGGGCGTCAAGAACATGAGTGTCGAGCGGCACCACGACATCGTGGCCGCCATCGAGACCGGCGATGTTTCCCTTGCACGCAAGACCATCCTCGAGCACATGGACAGCGCTGCCGCGGAGCTGGTGGCGTAAGCGCCTGACGGCGGCGCTCAACTTTCGCGGTAACTGCAGCTCCGTTGAGGGGCATGTCCGCATCTGTCGCCTTTGTCGCGTTACATGTAACATTGATTCCATGGCAGTTCGAGATCGGGTCAGCGAGTACCGTAAGCGGATGCGCGAACACGGCTTCCGCCCAATCCAAGTGTGGGTACCGGACGTTCGGGCCGACGGTTTCGACGCCGAAGCACACCGGCAGGCCGCTGCCGCAGCAGCTGCAGATCGCCAGTCCGGTGACCAGGAGTTCATCGAGGCTGTGTCAGCGCCCTGGGACGAAGAGTGAACCGTGGCGAACTCTGGACCGTGGCCGGCGGCGTCTACGCTTCCAAGCCACGGCCTGCGCTTGTGATCCAGGATGACCGATTCGACGTCACCGATTCCGTCACGGTTCTTCCTCTGACAACAACCCTCATCGACGCACCCCTCCTTCGGGTCAGGGTCTCAGCCTCAGAGCTGTCCGGTTTGCGGCAGGAAAGCCATGTGATGATCGACAAGTTGACGACGGTCCGGCGTTCCAACGTGCAAAGCCGCGTCGGCCGTTTGACATCCGCACAGCTCGTAGAGATTGAAAGAGCTTTGCTGGTGTTCCTTGGACTTGCCGGTTAGCGCATCGTCGGGTGGCGCCGGTGTCGTTCCACATTTCCGTTGAGGGTCACTGCCAGTACCCCTCAAGACAGAGACTCCCTGATGTTCTCAACACGCTGTTTCCTTAAACCATGACTCGCCCCGAAACCACTTTGCCGGCTCCGGTTCCTCCCTCGGCTATGGCTGATGCGCCCCGGGCACGGCTCACGCTCATGATTGCGTCGCTGGGATTCTTCCTGATCACCCTCGACATCCTGATCGTCAACGTCGCGCTTACCAGCATCGGCAAGGAACTCGGGGGCGGAACAGCCGGCCTGCAATGGGTGATCGACGGCTACACGCTGATGTTCGCCGCGTTGTTGCTGTTCGCCGGGAACCTGTCGGATCGGATCGGCGCGAAAAGGGCGCTGGGATGGGGAATCGCACTATTCCTGGTGGCGTCCGTCGCGTGCGCACTCGCGCCGACGTCGGGAGTCCTCATTGCCGCCCGCTTCCTCCAGGGAGGTGCGGCATCGATCATGCTGCCGGCGTCGATGGCGCTGATCCGGCAAGCCTTTCCCGATCCCCGTCGTCGCGCACATGCCCTCGGGATCTGGGCGGTCGGCGGTGCAGTCGCCGGAGCCGTGGGACCGCTTGTCGGCGGCCTCCTCACCACGCTGGACTGGCGGCTCGTGTTCGGCATCAACCTTCCCGTCTGCATTGCGATGCTGGTGCTCCTCGCTTCCGTTGCCACATCCCCCCGACGGCAGACTCCGTTCGACTGGGCTGGCCAGGCCGCGGCGATCGTTGCCTTGACCGCGTTGATGTACGGCCTCATTACGGGAGGGACCGAGGGCTTCGGCACGGTACCCGTCATCGGCAGCCTGGTGCTCGCAGGGGTTAGCCTCGCGGCTTTCCTTTTGATCCAGGCGCGCGGCCGGCACCCGATGATGCCGCTCGAGCTGTTTCGCTCCACTGGCATGAGAATTTCGCTCTCGGTCGGTTTCGCGTTCATGGTTGGCCACTTCGGGACCGTCTTTGTGGTCAGTCTCTTTCTCCAACAGCACCTCGGGCTGACACCCCTTGAGGCCGGGTTCACTTTCCTTCCTTCGGCGGCGTTCAGCATCGTCGGCAATATCGTCAGCGGAACCCTCTCGAACCGCTTCGGGACGCGGGTGCCAGTCGTCGTCGGATTGACGTCCATGGTGGTGGGGCTCACCGCGATCCTTCTCACTGTGCCGCTGGGGTCGCCGCTACTCGTCGGTATCTTCTTGATTTTCACGGGTTCGGGGGGATCGATCGCGATGCCGCAGGTCACAGCCGTCGTGCTCGCGAGCGTCCCGAGCGAAAAGGCGGGCACGGCCAGCGCAGTCTTCAATACTTTCCGCCAAGTGGGCGGCGCCGTCGCCATCGCAGTCTTCGGCGCCCTCATCGCCGACCGCGGCAATTTCGTCCACGGAATGCAGACCAGCTTCACCATCGCGGCGTCGCTTCTCCTCCTCACCGCCCTCGCCAGCCTCTTCATCCATTCCCCGGGTGCCGCCAGAAGCTAGGAAGCCGTCCCAGTTGGGTTCGAACACCTACGACCCCGGCAAAAGTACCCGGCGGAAGGGATGACCTCCAGAGGTCGCCACGGATCGTGGGCCATCGGTGTCACGTCGACCCGATCGCCGTTCAGGTACGCCACCAACTGCACCAAAGCATCCCCCTCTCATGTTGAATAGCTCCGCATA
Organism: Arthrobacter sp. SE2; assembly: GCF_058244265.1. Taxonomy (NCBI): domain Bacteria; kingdom Bacillati; phylum Actinomycetota; class Actinomycetes; order Micrococcales; family Micrococcaceae; genus Arthrobacter; species Arthrobacter sp. SE2. Next base: position 46,256 of record NZ_JBZAYA010000025.1, read on the forward strand.
GTAGGACGAGAGCATCCCGCGGGCTCGGAACTTTTGAATGGCGAGGAACAGTACTGTCGCTGCCAAGTATCCCGTTAGAGCGATCCGCAGGACTGTCCCTACCTGGGCGGTGTCTCCCGAAAAGGCCCGCGCTTGGCAACGACCCTGGCTTCCCAACGTGCGCGGTCCTCGGGGCCATCGTCGATTAATTCAACCCCGAGGACAATGAATGTGGTTTTGGGATTTTTGCCGCGATATTCCTCGAGCGATACCGGGATGAAGCTGCCGTCTGGTAGTTCCATGTCAAATGTATATCCGCCGTGATGTTCGAGTGCGAACTGCAGGCTGATTATTCCCGTGTTGCGATCGGGAGATTCCCCGGATGGATAGTCCCCTACATATTCAAGAATTAATTTGTTTTTCATCTCACCCCCTAATTTGGAATAGTTTCAGCGACTCTTGATGTTTTCATGCTTCCCCCAAATTTATGACAGCAATTTTGAGCTGAACGTTGACCGCTCGTCAATTGTTTACTCCGCTCCAGTACGAGGAAGCCGGGGGGCAACCCTAACGCCCGACACTTCGCTGTCACACGCGGTTCGGCACGACGAATGAGGCTGATGGTATCGACGGAGGGGCGTTGAGCGTTGCGGCGGTAAGTGTGGTGTCGGAAACGCAGACTGCACCAACGAGAATGGTTAAGTACCTTCGCCGTCCCACTAGCCTCGATCTTTCACGAGGCAGGATTTCGGCGGGGTCAGGGCTTACTGGCTGCCTG